>NZ_BAAFHL010000015.1:5000-64335 GCF_042849955.1 Chryseobacterium barbadense | reverse complement strand
CAAGAAAATATTTTTTTGCAAAAATATAATAACAGCGGTTTAATAAAAAAAATCGTCGCGGCCCCCAACGCCCCCCGAAACTATTATTGCTGTTGCTCTTTCTCCATTCTAATAAGATTCGCAAGATTTTTAATTACGGTGTCATGCTTTTTTACAAAAGGATTATCCTTATTCCACACATATCCTGCTAAAACAGCACATATCTTTCTTTTTACATCTTCATTTTCCGGTCTGTGGAAAAATAACTCCTGAAGATTTCCGGTGTACCACTCCTTTACATAGGTTGTGAAAACATCTACACCATATAATATATAATCTGAGTATTCTTTTTGCCAGTCAATAATTTCGCCGTTGAGCTGTCTCAATGCTAATTTTGCAGCAAGCATTCCAGATTCTGTGGCAAAAGCCATTCCGGAAGAGAATACCGGATCTAAAAACTCAGAAGCATTCCCTGTTAAGGCAAACCCGTCTCCGAATAATTTTTTTACAGAGCAGGAATAATCTTTCAAATGTCTGGGTTCAAAGAGGAAATCTACCTCTCCAAAACGTTTTACGTAATAATCAGAAAGAGAAATAGCTTTTCTTAAAGCTTCTGCAGGATCTCCCTTTTCCGATAGTTTATCGATGTAATCTGTAGGTCCTACAATTCCGACACTTGTATTGCCATTTGAAAAAGGAATCACCCAAAGCCAGACTTCAGTTTCAATAATATCAAAGGAGATCAGAGTTCCTTCAACACCTTCTTCTCTGTTAATATCTTCTACATGGGCAAAAATAGCGGAATGTGGAGAAAGCTTAGAGGGTTTCTCAAGATCAAGCAAGCGTGGTAAAACCCTTCCGTAACCACTGGAGTCGATGACAAATTTTGCATGGATTTCTTTAGCTTCCCCATTTTTGTTGACTACTGTCGTGATGGAATTGGTACCGTCAAATTGAATATCCGTAACCTCAGTTTCAAATTCAAGGTCAATGCCTTTATTAATAACTTCCTGGGCTAATGTATTATCAAAATCAGCTCTGGGTACTTGCCAGGTCCAGTCCCAGCCTTCCCCGAACTTATCACTGAAATCAAAGATGCAGACTTCATCACCGCGAAGGAAGCGAGCTCCCAATTTCTTTTCAAAGCCCATTTTATCCAGAGCGGGAAAAAGCCCGGCTTCATCAAAATGGTCCATTACCCTTGGAATTAAGCTTTCGCCTACCACTAATCTGGGGAACTTTGTCTTCTCAACAACCTTTACGTTAACGTTGTTCTTCTTTAAGTATGAAGAAGATACGCATCCGGAAGGTCCTGCCCCTATTACGAGAACGTCAACAAACTCTTTGTCCATCTTTGATTTTTTATTTTAATAATAACTTCTATCTTTGCCGCAAAATTAATGACAATTAATTAATATTTTATAAAATTACCTATTATTACTTTTAATTGATGAAAATAAAAAATTTTTTAGAACTGAAGGATTTTCAAAAAATTATTGTTGAAAATGAAAAAATAGAACTGGATGATGCACTTTTAGCCAGAATTGATGCTAGTTTTCAGTTTTTGAAAGAATTTTCGAAGAACAAAGTAATATATGGTGTGAACACCGGTTTCGGACCGATGGCCCAGTTTAAGATCAATGATGAAGATAAGCACCAGTTACAATATAACCTGATAAGAAGCCACTCGTCAGGAATTGGAAACCCATTACCTCCACAAGAAGTGAAGGCCTGTATGTTGGCGAGATTAAATACCTTGTCTTTAGGGAATTCAGGAGTTCATCAATCGGTTATCGATTTACTTAAGGAATTAATTAACAGAGATATTACGCCGTTGATTTTTGAACACGGAGGAGTAGGGGCAAGTGGAGACTTGGTACAACTGGCTCATTTGGCGTTGGTACTAATTGGTGAAGGAGAAGTTTTCTATAAAGGAGAAAGAAAATTAACAAAAGAAGTATTTGAAATAGAAAGACTAGAGCCAATTCAGGTGGAAATCCGTGAAGGATTGGCGTTGATGAACGGTACTTCTGTGATGTCCGGAATTGGAATTGTAAATGCCTACAAAGCCAATCAGTTAACTGATATTTCTATCCAGCTTTCTTGCGCCATCAATGAAATTGTTCAGGCGTATGACGACCATTTGTCGGAAGCTTTAAATGGCACAAAAAAACATTACGGTCAGCAGAAAGTGGCGGAAAAAATGCGTGCTCATTTATCTGACAGTAAATTGATCAGAAAAAGAGAAGATTACTTATATACTCATTTTGAAGAGCAGGAAAAAGTATTTAAAGATAAAGTTCAGGAATATTATTCATTAAGATGTGTTCCTCAAATTTTAGGACCAGTTCTGGATACATTGGAATACACGGAGAAAGTTCTTGAAAATGAGATCAATTCAGCCAATGATAATCCTATTATCAATATTGAAGATCAGCATGTGTATCATGGCGGGAATTTCCATGGAGACTATATCTCTCTGGAAATGGACAAACTGAAGTTGGTCGTTACTAAACTGACGATGCTAGCTGAAAGACAATTAAATTATTTATTAAATTCTAAAATTAACGAAATATTGCCTCCTTTTGTAAATTTAGGTAAATTAGGGTTTAATTTTGGAATGCAGGGAGTTCAGTTTACAGCAACTTCCACAACAGCTGAAAGCCAGATGTTATCCAATTCCATGTATGTTCACAGTATTCCTAATAACAATGATAATCAGGATATTGTAAGCATGGGGACAAATGCTGCCGTAATTTGCAGGAAGGTGATTGAAAATGCTTTTGAAGTATTAACTATTGAAGCGATTACCATTATTCAGGCTATTGAATACCTTGGTTTCCAGGATAAAGTGTCTTCATCTACTAAGAAATTGTATGATCAGATCAGAAAAATTATTCCGGCTTTTTCTGATGATATGGTAATGTATCCGTATCTGGAAGAAGTAAAGAAATATTTAAAGGCAATGTAATTAAACTTTATAATTAATTGTCAATAATTAAGAATTGAAATAAAAACTAACACTAATACATGAAATGTGCAATAATAACAGGAGGCTCCAGAGGAATAGGAAGAGCCATCTGTATAAAGCTCGCAGAAGAAAAGAACTATCATCTGCTCATCAACTACACTTCCAATGAAGCAGCAGCTAATGAAACATTGGCTAAAGTTGTAGAACTGGGAGCAACAGGAGAGATTCTGAAGTTTGATGTAGGAAATGCAGAAGAAACAGAGAACGTTTTATCAGATTGGCAGGAGAGAAATCCTGATGCTATTGTTGAAGTGATTGTCAATAATGCGGGAATCACAAGAGACGGATTATTCATGTGGATGAAAAATGAAGACTGGAATAGCGTGATCAATACCAGTTTAAATGGATTTTTCAACGTAACGAATTTCTTTATCCAGAAACTGTTGCGTAACAAATATGGCAGAATCATCAATATGGTTTCTGTTTCCGGAGTGAAAGGAACTGCCGGACAAACCAATTATTCTGCGGCAAAAGGGGCTTTAGTGGGAGCTACAAAAGCTCTGGCTCAGGAAGTGGCTAAAAGAAATATCACCGTGAACGCAGTTGCTCCGGGATTTATCAGAACAGATATGACGCAGGAGTTTAATGAAGATGAACTGAAAGCAATGATCCCTGCCAACCGATTTGGGGAAGCAGAAGAAGTAGCAGATTTAGTGGCATTTTTAGCTTCTAAAAAGGCATCTTATATCACAGGTGAAATTATTAATATTAACGGGGGAATTTACTCTTAATTAATGTAACAATTCAACAATGTATCAGTATAACAATAGAGAATTTAGCTGTGATAATATTATTGGCTACATTATTAGACTGATACATTGTTATATTTAATTGCATTGTTAAATTGAAAAGAATGGAAAATAGGGTTGTAATTACCGGAATGGGAATTTATTCCTGCATCGGGACTTCTTTGGAAGAAGTCAGAGAATCCCTGTATCAAGGAAAATCCGGAATTGCTTTAGTAGAAGAAAGAAAAGAATTTGGTTTCAGATCAGGCCTCACAGGTGTTGTCCCGAAACCTGATTTAAAAAACCTTCTCAATAGAAGACAGCGTGTAAGTATGGGAGAAGAAAGTGAGTACGCTTATCTTGCTACCATGGACGCTTTGAAACAAGCCAACCTGGATCAGGATTATCTTGACGCCCATGAAGTTGGTATTTTATATGGAAACGACAGTGTTTCTCAGGCAGTTATCGAATCTATTGATATTGCCAGAGAAAAAAAAGACACTACATTAATGGGTTCAGGAGCCATTTTCAAATCTATGAACTCTACCGTTACCATGAACCTTTCCACAATATTTAAGCTAAGAGGAATTAATTTGACCATTAGTGCAGCGTGCGCAAGCGGATCACATTCCTTAGGATTGGCCTATATGATGATCAAAAATGGTTTTCAGGATATGATCGTATGTGGTGGTGCTCAGGAAACCAATAAATATTCTATGGCAAGTTTTGACGGCTTAGGCGTATTCTCTGTGAGAGAAGATGAGCCGGCAAAAGCATCAAGGCCATTTGACGCAGCAAGAGACGGATTAATTCCAAGTGGAGGAGCTGCAACCTTAATTGTTGAGAGCCTGGAATCCGCACAAAAACGAGGAGTTCCGATTTTAGCAGAAATCATAGGATATGGCTTTTCATCCAACGGAGGACATATTTCTACACCCAATGTCGACGGGCCGGCTTTAGCAATGAGCAGAGCCTTAAAACAATCAGGTTTAACAGCAAAGGATATCGATTATATCAATGCTCATGCAACTTCCACACCTATTGGAGATGCCAATGAAGCAAAAGCCATTCATGAGATTTTCGGAAGTGAAGTTCCGGTAAGTTCTACCAAATCCATGACAGGCCATGAATGCTGGATGGCAGGAGCAAGTGAAGTGATCTACTCAATCCTGATGATGCAAAATGATTTTGTTGCCCCAAACATCAATCTGGAAAACCCTGATGATGAAGCAAAAAAGATAAATTTAGTCTCTGAAACGAAAAATCAAAAAATTGACGTATTTTTGTCAAATTCTTTCGGATTTGGGGGAACCAACTCCGCATTAATTGTTAAAAAATTTGATTAAAAACATGGAAAGGGAAAAAATTGTTGCCATTGTTAATGATTTTCTGATCAATGAATTTGAAGTAGATGGTGACGAAATCAGCAATGAAGCCAACCTTAAAAATACGCTGGGCTTAGACAGTCTGGATTATATTGATATGGTAGTGGTAATCGAGTCTAATTTTGGAGTGAAATTAGGAGAAGCCGACTTTAAAAAGATGGTTACCTTTGATGATTTCTATACGACTATTGAAAATAAAATTGCTGAAAAAAACGCATAATTATCGATTAAACTTTTATTTTCTATTAAAATTTAATGAAACTTGTCTTTGTTGAGTGAAATGCCTTTGCAACTTAAAAACGACATTACATTAAAAAGATCTTTGCGAACTTTGCGTTAAGAACAAGAATAAAACATGAACAAGTGGAAAGGTAAGTCTAAAGGGACAATATTAGGATATAAAATATTCGTCTGGTGCATTAGAAATATGGGTGTCCGCAGTTCATATATTGTTCTTTATTTCGTAGCAGCTTACTACTTTCTTTTTCTGAAAAAGAGCAACCAATACATCTTTTATTATTTTCATAAAAGGCAGAATTACAGTTACTGGAAGGCTAAACTGGCCATATTTAAAAGCTATTTCGTCTTCGGAAAAGTTTTAATTGACAAAACAGCTATTTCTGTAGGTCTGAGAGACCGTTTTACCTACGAATTCGATGGTGTTGAAAATCTGAAGAACCTTTTGAATGAGAAGAAAGGCGGAGTTCTCATCAGTGCCCATATCGGGAATTTCGAAATTGCAGAACATTTCTTTGCAGACATCGATTTTGATTGTCAGATTAATTTAGTGACAACAGATCAGGAAGTTACGGTTATCAAAGAATATCTGGAAAGCGTAGCTGTTAAAAAAAGTAATATTAAATTCATCTACGTGAAAGAAGATATGTCGCATATCTTCGATATCAATCAGGCACTTTCTAATAATGAATTAATTTGTTTCACCGGCGACCGTTATTTCGAAGGCTCAAAATATCTCGAAGCAGACTTGTTAGGGAAGAGTGCCAAATTTCCGGCCGGCCCATTCTTAATAGCTTCCAGATTGGGAGTTCCTGTTGTATACGTTTATGTAATGAAAGAAAACAACCTTCATTATCACTTATTTGCCAGAGTAGCCCAAAATATCAAAAAACGTGATGCACAGGGACTTTTGCATTCTTATGTCCAGAATCTTGAGTTCATGCTGAAAAAATATCCTACCCAATGGTTCAATTATTTTGATTTTTGGGATGATATTGATTAATTTTTCTAATTTTAAGCCTGAAAACTAATAATAAAATAAACTCAAACATCTAAGAACTTTAGGAAATAAGGCTGCAAAGTTTTATATTGTATGTGATATTCATATAGTTTGTCATTCCGTAGGAATCTAATAAAGATGCTTACTGCAAACAAAGAGAATATTTAACGACAAATACATCTAACTTTCTTAATTAAAAACACACTTTTCTCCTTTGAAAAAAGAATATGACATATTGGTAATCGGGAGCGGATTAGGAGGTCTTGTTTCGGCACTTGTTCTGGCAAAAGAAGGCTTAAAGGTCTGTGTGTTGGAGAAAAACAATCAATACGGTGGAAATTTACAGACTTTTTCACGGGATAAACTGATTTTTGATACGGGTGTACATTATCTGGGCGGACTTTCCGAGGGCCAAAATCTTCATCAATATTTTTCCTATCTGGAAATAATGAATGATCTTGAGATCAAAAAGATGGATGAAAACGGCTTCGACAGAATTACCTTTGGAGACGAAACCATTGAATATCCCCATGCTCAGGGATACGAAAATTTTGTAAAACAGCTGACCGAATTTTTTCCCCATGAAAAAGAAAATATAGAGAATTACTGTGAAGAAATTCAGTATGTATGCAGCCAGTTTCCAAGATATAATGTGATTGGAAGTGATAACTATGACCGGGAAATCCTGCATCTTAATACCAAAAGATTTATAGAATCCGTTACTTCGGATAAAAAGCTTCAGTCAGTGTTATTAGGGTCTAATTTCCTGTACGCGGGAGATTCTGTGAATGCCCCTTTTTATGTTCACGCCCTTACCGTGAACTCCTATATCCAGAGTGCCTACAAATGTGTGAAGGGAGGAAGCCAGATTTCCAGATTGCTGATCCGGAAATTAAGAGAATACGGAGCAGACGTTCATAAGCATTCTGAAGTGTCGGAAATGATTTTTAATGATGATGTATTGGTCTCTGTAAAAACCAAATCGGGGAAAGAATACCATGCGAAGAAATTTGTTTCAAACATTGAAATCCGTTCTACCATACAGCTAATTGGTGAAGAACGGCTGAAAAAATCCTTTCTGAACAGAGTGATGAGCTGGGAGCCGATACCATCGTGCTTCAGTGTTTATCTGGTTTTGAAGCCTCATGCGATACAGAGTTTTAACTACAACATTTATCATCACTCTTCTGAGGAGCACGTCTGGAGTACGTATCGCTATACCAAGGAAGCCTGGCCGGAAACCTATATGCTTTCCTCTACACCATCAAAACATCACCCTGAATTTGCGGAAAGCTTAACCGCTATTTCTTACATGAATTTTGATGAGGTGGAAGCCTGGAAAAATACGGTAAATACGGTTGCAGATGAACACGAAAGAGGAGAGCAATACGAAAAATTCAAACAAGAGAAAGCTGAGAAAATGATTGATGCACTGGAAAAGAAAATTCCGGATATAAGAAAGGCAATCAAAAAAATATATACCTCTTCTCCTTTGTCTTACCGGGACTATATTGGAAGCTTTGAGGGAAATATGTACGGATATATCAAAAGTTCAGAAAATCCTTTGAAGACAATGGTTTCTCCCCGAACTAAAATTAATAATCTCTTTCTGACAGGGCAATCTGTGAATATGCACGGGATTTTGGGCGTAACGATCGGGGCTTTCAACACCTGTGCGGAAATTCTTGGAAAAGAATTGATAGATGAGCGTTTATCTCAAATGATCAAGCAAAGTGAAAAGGAATAACCATAATTTTGTCATTCTGAATGAAGCGCCGCGTAACGAAGAATCTCAACAAAGAAAAAGAGATTTCTCCTTTCGTCGGAATGACAAATATTTCGTACAATTATTTCTCAACCTTTTCCTCATTCTCAATCTTATTTCCTGCGGTATTTCAAAATCCGTTCATCATCTTCCGGATATTAATCAATATACACTTGAAATCCCTAAGGTCAGCAAAATCAATGATTCTACTTTTAGGTATAACCAAAATTATTTAACTAAAAACAAGCAACAGCTTTGGGAACTTTATATACAGGGAAATCCTTTACAATTAGGTTATAATAATGGGGCCTTGACTCAGGATTTAATGCAGAAACAGGAAGAAATATTTTTCTCTAAAGTGGAAGGTTTTGTCCCATCCAGGTTCAAACAAAAGTTATTAAGAGGCTTTTTGAAATGGTACAACCGGAAAATGTATCTCAATGTAAGAGAAGATTATCAGGCGGAACTATACGGATTATCCCAATATTCATCAGAAAAATACAATTTCATTGCTCCTAAATATTTGAGAAGCCTGTATTTGCATGGAGCTCATGATATTGGGCACGCTTTGCAGGATTTAGCGATGGTGGGCTGTACTTCTTTAGCTGTTTGGAATGAAAACACAGAAGATGGAGATTTACTGATTGGCAGGAATTTCGATTTTTATGTCGGGGACGATTTTGCCAAAAATAAAGTTGTTGAATTTGTAAAACCTGAACAGGGAATTCCATATATGTCCGTAAGCTGGCCGGGAATGATCGGTGTAGTTTCAGGAATGAATCAAGAAGGAATTACCATTACCATCAATGCCGGAAAATCAAAGATTCCTTTAACGGCAAAAACGCCTATTTCTTTAGTCACAAGGGAAATTTTACAATACGCTAAAAATATTGATGAGGCGATTACCCTTGCCAAAAAGAGAAAAGTTTTTGTTTCCGAATCTATTCTCGTGGGAAGTGCCCATGATAAAAATGCGGTAATTATTGAAGTTTCTCCAACCAATTTCGGGGTTTACAGGGTTCAGAACTCAAGCCAGGTATTTTGTACCAATCATTTTCAGTCAGAAGCCTATAAAAATGATCAAAGAAATCAGAAGCATATTATAGAAAGCCATTCTGAATACCGTTATGAAAAGCTTCAGGAACTTTTACAACAAAATAAAAAGCTGAATCCGGAAAAAATGGCTGCCATTTTAAGGGATCAATCCGGCTTGAAAGGAGAGAAGATAGGCTATGGAAATGAGAAAGCAATCAACCAGCTTTTGGCACATCATGCCGTTATATTTTCGCCCCAGAAAAAGTTGGTTTGGGTTTCTTCAAATCCTTATCAGCTGGGAGAATTTGTCTGTTACGATCTGAATGAAATTTTCTCCGGTAAAAATTTACAGAAGGGTGAATTGGCGAAATCACAGATGAATATTCCTGAAGATCCATTTGTACATTCTCAGGAATTTAAAAACTATGAGCAATATAAAATCCTGAACTCTGAAATAACCAATGCCATTCATGAAGATATGTTGCTTACAGAAGATTTTATCAGCCATTATCAAACGTTAAATCCTGATTTTTGGGAAGTATATTATCAGACAGGCAGATATTATTATCAGTTAAAAGACTACCAAAAAGCAAAAGCTGAATTTGAAAAAGCACTGACAAAGGAAATCACTACGCTTCCGGATCAGGAAAATGTTGAGAAGTATTTGAAAAAGACGATGCGCAAACTGAAGCCGTAATTGTCATTCCGTTGGAATTCTAAATATTATTTTTCTTGACTTTGAGTCAGGAGCAGAATAACTTATGAAAACTAATATTTCATTAATTATTCTCCGGATTAAGTTTATGCAGAAGCAGGTAAGTTGCAATTCCTGTAAGAGCAGACATTGTTGTGGCAAGAATTGCACTTCCGATCACATATTGCAGCAGATTATTTTTTACAAGATCGAAATTGAATTCCTGAGTCAGGATATTACTGTCTCCCTGCACAAACGGAGCTCCCAGAAATAAGGAAGCAGCAATGATGAAGGGAATGAACGGCGGCAGACTGATATTGGATGCGACGAAAGCCAGTACTTTATTCAATTTGAAGAGTACCGCTAATGAAATAACGAGCAATGTATGAAGTCCCCAAAACGGAGACAAACCGATGAAGATTCCCAATGCCACGGAAAATGCCTTCGTGCGGTTGCTGCCGTCACTTTCAAGAACATCTTCTTTTATGAACTTTTTAAAGCTTTTTTTTTTGAAATTATTCACGAAATTTCTCGGAATAATGTAAAATAAAGTGATAATAACCAGAATCGTATTCAGAATGCTGATCCTCGTAAAATCTTTAAACGGCCTGAAATGAGAAACCCTCTCAGCAGGATCATATAAAACTTTCACCGGAACATTTTTCACGGGGACATGTCTCCATGCAGTTCTTACAATGATCTCGATCTCGAATTCAAACTTTGGGGTAAAATATTTTTTCGGAATTCTGTGTAAAGGATATAAGCGGTAACCGGATTGCGTATCTTCAAGCTTAATTCCTGTTTCAAACCAGAACCAGAAATTAGAAAAACGGTTTCCAAAACTGCTTTTCTTGGGAATTCCATCCTGAGACATATTTCTGTTTCCAATCAGCAGAACATCTTCTTTTTCCTGAAGCAAGGCTTCCACAAAAACAGGAATGTCATCCGGATAATGCTGCCCGTCGGAATCAATGGTGATGGCATAATCATATCCCAGTTTCTTAGCCTTCCTGAATCCGGTTTTAAGTCCATGGCCTTTCCCTTTGTTTTCGGGCAAGGAAATGACTGTAATTTGAGGATAAGTACTCAGAATTTCCGCAGTAGAATCGGTAGAACCATCATTAATCACAATGATATTTCCGGTGTAATCCAAAACACCGTCTATCACTCTTTGCAGAGTTTTTTCATTGTTGTAAGTAGGGATTAAAACACTTATTTTCTTTTCAGAAATAGCGTTTTGTACTTCAGGGATGGTCATTGTTTTATTTTAATAAAGCTCTGTCTGCAGCCGTAAAAGTTTTAGACTGTGAGGCAAACCTTTTAATATAGTTTTTTAAAGCGGTATTCTGTTTACTGAAATTATTCAGGAGAAATGTTTTATCAGCTTTTAAGCTGGAATGATAGCCCACAATCTTCGGGAGATTTTCCTGAACACTTAATCGGATCAATCTTAATTCTGCATTATTAGGATTGTTTTTAATAATACTTTCAAGGTTGGTAGCCCCGGATTTAATAAATGATTTTCTCTTATTCTTTTCTGTAGTGATCTTCGCTTCCATGATTTTAGCAGCGGCCTTATATCCCGAAGTTACAGCATCAGAAGAAGACTGCTTCTCCGTAAGATCTATAAAATTCTTTGTATTGGCAACAGACTGATTGGCTTTTGCATAGCTGTTTCTCAATGCATCGATATCTGCAGATTGAAAAAAAAGAAACAATCCTGTTAATAGAGATAAGAGAAGTTTCATACGGTCTATTTATTATAATTTACTGACATTTTTAATGCAATAGTCTCGCCAAAAGATGTCGTATTTTTTACTTTAACTTCTCCTTCACTTTCGTTAATATCCAGTTGAAGTTTCAGTTCAGGATTTTCAACAGGATTAATGATGGCCATAAACTTTACATTGGAAGCCGATTTTAAGAATAATTTGGAACCGGTAAACTCTTCCGTAAGTTCTTTTACGATCTGCATCATGCAAACTCCGGGAGTTACAGGGTTTCCCGGAAAATGCCCTTTGAAAATATCGTGATCTTTATTTAATCGGATATGGGCAATGAAGCTTCCGTTCTCTGCCTTTTCCGAGGATTGTAACGTATAAAAATCTGTAAGAATGGTTTGCATCAGTTATTCGGTTTCAGTTATTTGAACAAGTTTAATATTGATCTTAAAATCTTTATGCTGAAGATCGATACTATCCGCGAAGATATGTTTTTTTGCCTCAAAAGTAAAATCGATTTTTTCCTTATTATTTTTCGTATAAATGATGGTATTTAACAAACCGTTTTGTTTATTGAAGAATAAGTAACAGGCTTTTTTATCAGTTTTAGAAAGGTAGATTTTCGATTGATTGTTTTCAAAACTTTTGCTTACCGGATACTGCCTTTTCAAAAGCTGCTGGAAATCATTTCTCAGGAAATTAATGACCATTTTCTTATCCAGATCAGGGATCACATAATTGACCTTAAAATCTTGATCTGAAATCTCAAAATCGATCAGTTTGTTCCCGAAATCAGAAGTTAAGGCAACACGGTGCGTCGTTTCATTAAGTTTCTTGATGATCAGAATTCCGCTAACGTGATTTTTATAAATATCGATCTGACATTTATAGACATAATCTTCACCGGAAGAAAAATACAGATTTTCAACTACCGTTTCGGCATTGGAAACAGGGGTTGCATCCGTAAGCTGAAAGGTTTTACATGAAACCAACAGCAACAATCCACAACTATAAAGAAAATTCTGAAGCAGCGATCGGCGCATTGATCTTGGTGTTTTTGAAAACAATATTCGTAGTATCTCCTGAAGCTTCCAGCATATTCACCTGCGAAACCGTAGATTGATTTTTAGGGAAATACAGTTCAATCTGTTTAATGTATTTTAATAATTGTGAAGACTTCGGAGTGAATTTGGCAATGTTGAAATTCGCATTTTTAAAATAGCTTACCTTGAACTCCGGATCATTGAACATTTTCCCGTTTGAACTTCCCACGATCAGTTTATTGATCTTCTCAAAAGTTTTGCTCTTAGCATCTACAGAAGATTTCTTTCCCTGATCATTAATGAAAATTTTATTGTCTTTAAAAACAATACTGTATTGATAAGGTTTTGTATACCTCCAGCTTAGCATATTCGGAGATTTTAAAGACATTTTGCCGTAGGTCACAATGTTTTTATCCAAAAAATCCATCTTTTTGGTTTGGATAAAGTCACTCTGCAATGTTTTGATCTGTTGGGCTCCGGAAGAAACCTGAGCGACAAATGCTTTAGCTTCCGTTCCTGTCATGGCCGTATTTTGACCCAAAAACAGGCTTGAAACTAATAAAAATGCTCCGAAAGCAATATTTTTAATCATTTTCTTAATGTATTAATTTAATCACAAAAGTTACAAAAGATGATGAAGTTTAAACACTTTAAAACTCTTTAAGCTCAATACTTTGAGAATAAAAGTTCACATACGCTTAAAAATCTTTGATTTTTCAAAAAACTCATGTGTTCTTCTAAAGTGTTAATTTACTAAACTCAAACTTACTTAAGTGTTTAAAAAAGCTTTTGTGACTTTTGTGGTTTAGATATTATTGAATCCACCGTAAAAGTAGAATACTTTTTCTCCTTCAAAAATAGCAATAAATTGACCAAAACGTTATAGGTCTTTTCAGAGGTGTCATGAAGCAAAATAATGTTTCCTTTTCTTACCCCTCTGGTAACTCTTTTATAAATTTTCTTTTCGTTGTCAGTAATGGTATCTAAAGAACGGACATTCCAGCCGATGCTTTTTTTATGAGTTCTTTTAATCGCTTTGGCGATATTCGGATTGGTAACTCCAAAAGGAGGACGATATAAATCCGTAGTGATATTTCCGACTTTAGAAATGATCTCATCACATTTTTCAATTTCTTCAACCATCTTTAAAGTGGATAAAAATCCTGTTGAATTGGAGTGGGAGAGTGTATGATTTCCAATCGTATGTCCTTCCGCAATGATCCTTTGAAAAGTTTCAGGATATTGCTCAATCTGTTTCCCGATGCAGAAAAAGGTTGCTTTTACATTATTTTCTTTTAAAATATCTAAAAACCTGGGAGTAAATTCAGTCGGGCCGTCATCAAAAGTAAGGGCAACTTCTTTACTTCTTGTTCTTTTGTGCGTAATACTATTGACGAAATATCCTAATCCAATATCAAAAGAACCCCAAACTACGACTGCGGAAAAAGCCAGAAAACATACCAGATATACCCAAAAGCTCCCGTGGAACGCATAAATAAATACGTTACAGAAAAGATAAAACAGGATAAATGGATAGTGTTTCACTTTTTACTTCGGATTTTGTTGTTGCTCATAATCGTTTGTCATTCAGAGCGAAATGAAATGGAGCGAAAAATCCATCATGTTATAAATTCTTCCTTCGTTAGAATGACAAATGTTCTGCTTAATGCAAATTTACGGTTTTGCTCATTAAGCTTTCCCCAACAACATTAAACTATGGTCATTTCCGGATAAATGATTATAAAGGAGAATATTTTTAACCCCTTCTTTCTTCACTGAATTGATCATCATGATTTCCGGAATCTGCTGATTTTTCAAAATATGACAGGCCATAAAGGTTGAAAAACCACTTGCCGTATTGAATTCTCCACTCAGATGTTTATAATATAACATTGCTGAATTTGGAAATAGATCCATGGCTTCCGTATAATAAGCATCAGATTTTACATCGCCGCTGAAACCTAAAATAACCGCATCAATATCATGATGGGTAAGATTGTTTTTAGCTAAAAAATCTCCGATAAAGTTTTTAGCCTCATCGTGTTCAATTTTGTTGCTGATCTGAATATCCTGAAGCTGTGCATAAGAATTCTCCGTTTTTTCTTTGCCTACAACAAAGAAACTCGATCCTTCTCCCCAAATAACACCTTCTGTTGTGGAATTCAGATGATCAAAAGGTAAATCTTCTGATTTTTTAATCGTATTATTCAGTTTATAAAGTTCCATCGTTCTGTCCGTCTGTTCATCCGTAGAACCAACGAGAACATTTTCGGCTTCTCCGTCATTGATCTGAAGTTTGGCATCCAACAAGGAGAACTCCAGGGAAGAAGACGTATTCACGTACGTAAAATTATAAGCGTGACATTGCAAACCTAAAGCGATCTGCCCTGCAACGGTATTGTGGGTGGATTGAATAAAAAAAGTGGGAGTCAGGAACTCTTCATTGTTATCAATTACATTTTTTAAAAACTTTTCGGAATCCTGAGAACAGCCCATCCCGGTTCCTACAATAATAGCATCCGGGTGCTCAATTCCAGCTTCTTTCAAAGCATAATGGGAAGCCACGGAGCTCATTTTAACTGTTTTAGACATCCTTCTGATCATTGCAGCGGGAATGAACTCTTTGTAATTGGGTTCAATGGCTTTAATCACCTGAGTAGAGTTTTCAGGAGTAAGATCTTGAAAGAAATTTTCATTTAAAGTATCCTGAGCCGAAATGCAGGAAGCACTGTTGATGTATACTGCACTCATGATTTAGAGAAAATTAAGGTTGAACAATTTCCACCAAACCCGAATGAATTGGAAAGGACATGATTGATATTTTTCTCTTTCAATTCCGTTACGGGAGTTAAATCAAATTCTTCCATTTTTGTTTTAAAATTCAGATTCGGGAAGATCATATTGTGCTGCATTGCTAAAATTGAAAAAACCGCTTCAATTCCTGCTGCTGCCGCCAATGTGTGACCTGTAAATGCTTTTGTAGAGCTAAATTCAGGCACTTGGTTTTCTCCAAAGATCCGAATCATCGCAATTCCTTCCGATAAATCATTGTTGGGAGTTGCCGTTCCATGAACATTGATGTAGTCTATATTTTCCTTTTGAAGCCCGGAAATGTTTAAAGCCTGCTGCATCGCTAAATAAGCACCCTGTCCGTTTTCCGAAGAAGCGGTTTGATGATGAGCATCATTGGCATTTCCATAGCCGGAAAGATAAGCGAGTACCTTTTTATTTTCCTTTTTTACCACTTCATCCGATTCTAGGACTAAAAAAGCGGCGGCTTCGCCCAGATTCAATCCTTTTCTGCCGTTATCGAAAGGAGTATTATAAGAATCGGTAAGAATCATCAGGGTATTGAATCCGTTCAGGGTAAATTTTGACAGGGAATCTGTCCCGCCAACGATCACACGATCCAAAACTCCGTTTTTAATGAGTTTGGCTCCCATCATAATGGCATTGGCTGCGGACGAACAGGCAGTACTGATGGTAGAAACCATACCTTTTAAACCTAAATAGTCTGCAATTGCCAATGAGGAATTTCCTGCGTCATGGGAATCAATATATTTTTGCTTTTCAGGGAAGTCTTCGTAAGAGTAGAAATACTTTTCGGTAATATCCATTCCGCCTACACTGGTAGAGGAAATCAGTCCGGTTTTGTACTGATTGATATTTGAAATTCCGGCATTTTCTACAGCTTCTTTGGCAGCAACCATCCCTAATAAAGAAGTTCGTGTTACATTATTGTCTTCAGAAAGCTGAAGTTTCTGTATTAGCTCTTCATTAGATAATTTTATTTCACCTGTTTTAATTGCTCCGGCGCGGCGTGTTTCAAACAATTCAATGTCTGAAATCCCGTGTTTGCCGGATTGAAGTGATATAAGATTTTCCTCCACATTGTTTCCAATGGAAGAAATGATGCCCATTCCCGTTATGGCAATTTGATGACCCATGGTTTATATATAAATGTAGCAATGTATCAATTTGGCAATATAACAATATTGGTAAACTGGTACATTGTTACACTGTTACACTGTTACATTAATTACTTTGTTCTGTTTTCTTCGATGAATTTTGCCATTGTATCGATAGATTGGAAGATTTCTTTTCCTTTTTTTGGATCAGATAATTTAATTCCATAATCTTTATCCAGAAGCACGATCAGTTCCAATGCATCAATAGAATCCAATCCCAGCCCGCCTCCGAATAACGGATCAGAATCTTTGATCTCCTCTACGGAAACGTCTTCAAGATTTAATACTTCGATAATTTTGTGCTTCAATTCTGTTTTTAAGTTTTCCATAAATAATTAATTTGAAAATATGCTAATTTGAAAATTCGAAAAACAGGCTAATTATTACAGTACTTTTTACATGTTCAAATTAGCATATTCTCAAATTCTCAAATTTTATAATGTTAACAAATATACGAAAGCTTTATAACTTTCCTGATAGAGTTCCACCCAACCGCATAAAACCTTCTCCGCCTTTCCAGATAGTAAAATCTGGTGGGAATACTCGTTTAAAAAATCTTCATCAAATTCATCCAATACAAAAAAAGCATTTTCAGTTTGCATTTGATGTTTAATACTGATCTCACCTACACAAATGTTAGGTAAAGTATACACAAAAACAGCAGGACTCGGGAAATAATTTTCCTGAGAGTTAATACTTTCCTGGTATTTTGAATCTGTATCCAAGCTGGATGATCTGTTGGCGAAAACCAATGCCGTTCTGCTGTTGTCTTTGTCTTTCAAAAGAACTTCGGAAGCAAGGAATGCGAGTTTACTTAAATTATCCATTTTATGAAACTTCGGATAACTGATCTCTAAACTTTTATACGCTTCTTTCGCGAACTCTGAAAAGGTTTCGTTTTGGCTTTCAAAAATAACGTTTCCATTAACGGTTATGGTTGAATGTTCTATGGTGCAGGTGTCTGTTTTCTTCATCATTTTCCTATTAACATTTTTTCTAAAACAATAGCAGCATTACATCCTCCGAATCCCGATGCGGTCTTCAAAATATAACTGATTTCCGCAGGCTGGCTTTCTTTAATAATATGTAAAGGTTGGGAAGTTCCCGGTTCTTCAAAATTTTGGGATGGAAGTAAGGTATTGTGTAAAGCACTTTCCATAGAAATAATGCTTTCCAGTAAACCGGATGCTCCCAAACAATGTCCGTAAAATCCTTTCATGCTGTTTAAAGGAACATGCTGTAATTCCATTCTGTTGAAAGCGATCGCTTCCATTTCGTCATTATATAAAGTGGCGGTTCCGTGGGCAGAAATGAAATCGATCTGTTCTGCAGAAACTTTGGCCTCTGTCATGGCATTTTTAATGCTTGCAAACAATCCGTCTCCTGTTCTGGATGGTCCTGAAATATGATTGGCATCATTGATGGCGGAATCACCGAGAATTTTAAACCTGGCTTTTCCGTTTTCCGATGGCATTGAGGTAATATAAGCTGCAGCAGTTGCTTCACCGATATTGATCCCGTTTCTGTTCTTATCATATGGTTTGCAAGGACCGTCCCCGATTGCCTGGAAAGAATTGAAACCTGAGATCACAAATTCTGAAATTTCATCACCGGCCACTACGAAAGCATCCTGATATTTTCCGGCTTGGATCATATTTTTGGCAACGGAAATCGCCATAACTCCGGAAACACAAGCGTTGGAAACAACGATAGGTTTTGTGTAAAATCCGAAAAAATCAGCAATTTTTTGTGCCAAGCCTGAAAGATAAATCCCTTCCGGTAATACGGATTGGTTTTTCAGTAAGCTGATGTTTCCTTTGGTGGTAGATAGAATGAAGGCTGTTTCTTTTGTAATGTTGTGCTTTTCCACCAAAGGTTTTAAACACAAAAGAAACATTTTTTCTAATCTTGTGAAACCCGCTTTGTCATTCTGAGTATAGCCGAAGAATTTACTGAACTCTTCTTCCAGTTTTTCAGAATCGATCATGGATGCATAAAACGCTTCCTGATTTTCAATGATCTTATGTAAAGCGACTCCGGACTGACCTTGTAACAAGGCACTCCAGTTGGATGCAACATTCATTCCCAAAGGGGTGACGCAATTATAATCTGTGATATAAACTTCCTTCCTCATGATAATCCCATTTTATCTTTCCAGTTTTGAAAAAATTCCGGATTGTATAAGCACAGATTTCCATCAGCGTCTAAGAATACCTGAATGGTTTCTCCGCTGCAAACCAGTTTATCCTCCTGATTGAAAAGCTCATATCTATAGATCAGCTTGGCTGAGGTAGAATTTACAAAAGTGGTCACAATTCTAAAGGTTTCGCCATATTTTAGAGGAAGAAAATGTTCGCAGGTGCTTTTTACAATAGGAGTTACGTAGCCTGCTTTCTGAATATCAAGATAAGTCAGCCCGTGCTGTCTTCCGAAAGCTTCTCTTCCGTCCTCGAAATAGACAATATAATGTCCGTGCCAGACAATTCCCAACGGATCTGTCTCATTAAAGCGGACTCTTACTTCTTCCGTACAACGTAATATATTTTCTTTAGACTGCATTTTTTTTCCTTTCGTAAAAAATAGAAATAGCTACCATCGCAAGATAAAACAAAAATAAGAATACTAATTCTTTAGCAATATTCCCGATCCCGCTATTTCTTAAAATAATATCATAATACGCATTCAGGCCCCAGTTCATGGGAGAGAATTTAGCGATACTCTGCATAAATTCAGGCATCAGAAAAACCGGCACCCAAATCCCTCCAACGGCTGCTAAAACCACTACTGATGTAGCACCAAAGGGAGCAGACTGTTCCTGAGTATCCGCAAGAGTTCCTAACAGAACCCCGAAACCTATCGCAGCTAATCCAGCAAATAAGGTCACAACGATCAACTGGAGCATTTTTCCTGAAACATCAAACGCAGGCAGATCCATATAAGGGAAAAGGTAAATTCCTACAGCAACCATCAGTAAAAACTGAATAATGCAGATAATAAGGTAGGTAAAGGTCTTTCCTAAAATATGAATGAAATAGGGAGTAGGGCTTACTCTGACCCTTACGCTGGTTCCCTGGCTTTTTTCTTTTACTAAATTGATGGAAAGGGGAACAACAATGAAGAAAATAGCAAAAAGTGTCCATGCCGGAACATTATGCTGAACAGAATTGGGAAGGACTTCCGCATCTCCTTTTTTAGGTGTGATCTCCTTAAAACTGATCAGGTTTTTGTTTTCTTCAAGATTTTCAGTGGTTCCCAGCTGGTCCTGAAATGCTTTATAGATCTTTTTATTTTCAATTTCAAAAACCATTTTGTTGACGGAATTCATCACAGAGCTTTTGAAGCCTGAATTGGTTGCGGGGTCAAAATACAGATGAATTTCTTTGGCTTTTGAAACAGTTTTCAGGGTAGCCGTTGAATCTGTTTCCAGTCCGAACGAGCTTACGATTTTCTGAACTTTGTTTTCAATATTGGAATTCAGGTCTTTCGTGAGGTTTTCCGGAATGACGATCGCCATTTGATATTCTCCTGAAAAAACTGCATTTTGAGCTGATTTTTCATTGAAATTGGTCAATAACTGGAAGGTTTTGCTGTTTTCCAGTTCTTTTTTTATGCTTTTGGAAACTTCGGATTTGTCGTTATCGATAAAAATGATCGGGATTTTTGATCCTTCCAGGTTTTTAAAGGTGGAATCCTGAATTAACGTTATGGTTACGATCAAAAGCAAAGGCATCACGAAAATAATGACGATTCCGCCAATATCTCTTTTCAGCAAAAGAATTTCCTTGACAAAGCTTCGCCACAATTTATACAACATCTCTCAATTCTTTTCCGGTTAATGAAATAAACACATCTTCAAGGTTTTCCGCATTGGCTATTTGGGCAATAAGCTCTTCCGGTGTTCCAATCGCATGGATTCTTCCTTTATCGATAATCGCAATTTTGGTACAGAATTCCTCCGCTTCAGAAAGGTGATGGGAGGTGTAAATGATACAGGTCCCGTTATTATTAAGCTCTTGCAAATAATCAATAATCACTTTTTTAGACTGAACATCCACTCCAACGGTGGGCTCATCCAGAAAAAGAACTTTAGGATTGTGCAGTGTTCCTGCGATAAGGTTGCAACGGCGTTTCATTCCTCCTGAAAATTGGTCTACTTTTTTATCGGCAAATTTTGATAACCCCATAATTTCTAAGGATTCGTCGATGGTTTTGTGAAGTTTTTTATGCTGCAAACCATATAAGCTTCCAAAAAACATCAAATTTTCTCTTGCTGTCAATGTAGGGTAAAGTGCATATTCCTGTGGAACAATACCAATAATCTGTTTTATTTTAAAGCTGTGTTTCTGAGGAGATAACCCGTTGATCTTGAATTGTCCAGAAGTAGGTTTGATCAAGCCCGAAAGCATAGAAATTAAAGTGGTTTTTCCCGCTCCGTTAGGTCCGAGAATTCCGTAGATTTCATTCTTATCGATATTCAAAGAGATATCGTTTACAGAAAACTCGTCAGAATTTTTGTATTTTTTATATAGGTTTTTGATCTCAATAATATTTTCAGCCATTTCAGATCGCTTTTCTCAATTTTTTATAGAAGGCTTCTTCCAGATCCGCAATATGAAGCATCGATTTTGAAAGCTGGTTGTAGATATCACTTTTGGAATTTCTGTTTTTATAGACCCTTGCAATATCTACAGCAAAATCTCTCCAAAGATCACCGATCATGGTAATTTCTTTAGAAAGTTCTTTTAATTGATCATTTTTAAGAATTTCAGCAGCTTCCTGTAAAAAGGCTCCGTAAATAAATCTGAAACCTCCGCCTCCGGTCCCGATTTCTTCCTGCATTCTGATCAGCTGTCCCAAATAATGGTTGGTTACTTTGGTCCCTTTTTTCTCAGCCCATTTCGGGATACTTTTAGCTACCCATCTTATGGCTTTTACCCCGATCAGCGGAACGGGAGCCAGCATGTTTTTACAGGTATCCTTAATTCCTTTTTTAATGGCTCCTTCCAGGTCTACACTTTCAGGAACATAAACAGGGTAGTACATATGGCCTTTCGGAGGAAGTGCTCCTTTGGCATATCTTACTTTTTCCAGTTCTTCTTCAGAAAGGGAGGTTACATAATCCATCACAGGGTCGCTGATTAGGAATTTTCCGTCTTCTTTTCCATACACTACCAAATTGTGGGCATTGAAATGGAATTTATATTCTTCAGGAAAGTAAGTAAGGTTAAAAACCCCCACCTGTAATCCTGTCGGGATATTGTTTTCTAAGTTTCTTTCTAAAGCTGTCTGAGCTTCTTTGGGATTGGAGAATTTTTGTCTTTTGATCTTAATTCCCAGTCTTTTGGCTGCTTTGCTGAAAATCGCTCCCGGCATCGGACGATAACTGAAACCCGGTGCAAAGTTCACCTTCAAAAAAGGAAGGTAAACAAAAAATAATCCGGAACCTATTCCGAAAATCATGGGCTCGCTTAGCTTGAGTCCTTTATATAGCAGTAAATTAGAGGCAACACCGTTTTCGCAATGGGCAGTCTGATGGTGTTCAAAATTCAATTTCATTTTTTTCCGTCAAAGTTTTTTAATTCATCCACTGAAATACCGAAAGCATCGGCATATTTTTTCAGCACGTTTTCGCTTAGTGTTTTAAATATTTTTGGTTTTGTGTGTCTTTTTACACGCCATTGCCACATTCCTACATAGGCTGCAAGCACACTCAGGTCCATTTTATTCAGTTCCATGAAATAAATAATGGGACTCACTTTATGATCGGCAACATTTTGTCTGGCTTCTTCAATTCTTTCATGAATCAATTCCATAGATTCATCCAGGGCTGCTTTTTTAGCTTCCCAACCAATGCTGTTTGCCGTGGTATAATTATCATTTTCATCAGTTACATACAACACTTCGGTCATATTGGCTGATTTCAGATTACTTTCATCCTGAGGAAGGTCTTGTTTTTTCATCTAAAAAAAGATATCAGTTTAAACACCTGTTTTTTGTGATTACTTTTAATCAGTTGGCTAAAATAGTGAAAATACATTATATGTTGATCATATTAATCCTGGCCAGATTTTTCCCGGGAAACATGGGGTGGTAATATGCTTTTTTACTGCTTGTGTAACAAATAGTTCATTAAGTAAGACTAATATTTTTTAAAGAAATTGATTAAATATATCACTATGAAGAAATTTTTTATTTCTGTATCGCTATTCTGTATGATCAGTGTGATGGCTCAGAAATTTGATACTCAGAAGCTTACGGATGACCAAGGATATACATATGAGACTGTAAAGAATGATAAGTCTGGTGTGAGAGTATATACCTTAAAGAATGGCTTGAAAGTATATCTTGCCAAGAATGATGATGCTCCAAGAATTCAGACCTATATCCCGGTAAGAACGGGATCTAATAATGACCCTAGTGACAATACAGGATTGGCGCATTACCTTGAGCACATGGTGTTCAAAGGAACATCTCATTTGGGAACTCAGGATTGGGCAAAGGAAAAAGTCTTGCTTCAGCAGATTTCTGATCTTTATGAACAGCACAAAGCTGAAAAAGATCCTGCTAAGAAAAAAGAGCTTTACAAAAAAATAGATGAGGTTTCTCAGGAAGCCTCTAAATATGCCATTGCGAACGAATACGACAAAGCGATTTCATCATTGGGAGCTACGGGAACCAATGCGCATACCTGGCTGGATGAGACGGTTTATAAAAACAATATTCCTTCCAATGAGCTGGAAAAATGGCTTAAAGTGGAAAAAGAACGTTTTTCAGAATTGGTTTTACGACTTTTCCACACGGAATTAGAAGCGGTTTATGAAGAATACAACCGTGCTCAGGATAATGATGGGCGCCTTGTAAATTATGCATTAATGAACGCCCTTTTTCCGAAGCATCCCAACGGGCAGCAGACAACCATCGGAACTTCAGAGCATTTGAAGAGCCCTTCAATGGAGGCTATTCATAAATATTTTGACACCTATTATGTTCCTAATAATATGGCCGTTGTTTTGGTTGGGGATCTTGATTATGATAAAACAATCAAATTGGTAGATCAATATTTTGGAGGATTCAAATATAAGGAGTTACCAATGAAGAAAATGGTAACGGAAGAGCCCATGACAAGCATTGTGACCAGAACGGTAAAAAGCCCGACAACTCCAAGAATGACCATTGCCTGGAGGACCGATTCTTATGGGACTCAGGAAGCCAGGTTGGCAGATATGGTTGCCGATATTTTAAGTAACAGAGGGGATGCAGGTCTTATTGACCTTAATATCAATCAAAAGCAAAAAACTTTAGGAGCCGGAGCTAATGAATCTCCGTTTAAAATGTATGGTTCTTTTACACTTACCGTAACTCCGAAAGAAGGACAAAGCTTTGATGAAGCTAAAAAATTACTGTTTGATCAGTTGGAGCTTGTAAAAAAAGGACAGTTCCCGGATTGGATGCTAAAGGCAATCATTAATGATAAAAAAGTTCAGAGAATGAAAAGCTGGGAAACTGCTGACGGCTTGGCAACCAATCTCTATGACTCTTATATTAATGAGAGAACTTGGGAGCAGGAGCTTGATGAGATCAATCAATATGAAAAAATTACAAAAGCAGATATCGTAAAGTTTGCCAATGAGTTTTTCAAAGAGAATTATGTAGTGGTTTATAAGGAGAAGGGCGTTAATGATAAGCTCGTTCGTGTAGAAAATCCCGGAATTACTCCAATTAAACTGAACAGAGAAGCGCAGTCTCCCTTCCTTAAAGATCTTTTAGCAATGAAAGCTACGGAAATAAAACCTGAGTTTATTGATTATAAAGCAGCGATCCAGACATCACAGATCAAAGACAAGAAAGTGAGTTTTGTAAAGAATAAATATAACGAGATTGCTCAGGTAAACTACATTTTCCCTTTCGGAACAGACAATGACAAGGAATTGTCTCTTGCAGTTACTGTTTTAGAATACCTGGGAACAGATAAGTATTCCCCGGAACAACTGAAAGAAGAGTTTTATAAATTGGGAATATCAAACAGCTTTAGAACTTCCAACGACCAAACCGTGATCACATTAAGCGGACTCGAAAGCAATATGCAGAAAGGAGTAGAACTTATGAATCATTGGCTGACAAACGTAAAAGCAGATAAAACCATCTATGATCAGACCGTAAAAGCTATTTTGGAATCCAGAGCTGTCGCTAAAAAAGATAAGAACAGAATTATGGCTGCTCTTAATAACTATGCGAAGTATGGAAAAGATTCCAGAATGACGGATATTATTTCTAAAGAGCGTCTACAAAGTATTGATGTGAATGAATTGATGAAAAAAGTAAAAACCATCAACCAATATCCATACGAAGTTTTCCTGTATGGACAAGAACAGAAGAGTCTTGAAAAAGCTGTGAAGCCTTACATCGTAAATACAAGCCTTCAACCTGCAAAAGCTAAGGAATATCCTGAGCCTGCAACTGAAGGAAAGGTATACTTCACGAACTATGATATGGTTCAGATGGAGATGTCCAAAGTAGCCAAAGGAAACAATGTAAACCTTGGAAATTTCGGGAAAGCTAATGTTTTCAATGAATACTTCGGGCGCGGATTGTCTTCTATCGTTTTCCAGGAAATCAGGGAGAGTAAATCGTTAGCATATTCTGCTTACGTTTCTTATGCCAATGCTACGGAAAAAAATCATCCGAATTATGTAACGAATTATATCGGAACACAGGCAAACAAGCTTCCTTTAGCAGTGAATGCAATGAATGATCTGATGGTACAGTTGCCGCAAATTCCAACCCAGTTTGAAAATGCGAGAGGTTCTGCTTTAAAGCAAATTGCATCCAACAGGATCAACAGAACGAATATTTTCTTTAATCAGTTAGCGCTTAAAAAACTAGGGGTTGATTATGATATCAGAAAAGATGTTTACGCTGAAATCCAGGGATTAACATTACCACAGCTTACGAGTTTCTATAATACGGAAATCAAACCTGTGAAATATAATACAGCCATTATCGGAAAAAGAGAAAACCTGAACATGGAATCCATCAACAAAATGGGTGAATTTAAGGAGGTAAGTCTTGAAGAGATCTTCGGATACTAAACTATATTAAATTAAAAAAAGGAGTGAGGTGAAATACCTCACTTTTTTTGTTGATTTTTATTCCCACAGATTTCATGGATTTAGCTAGGGTGTCAGTTCGAGTAATTTTTTGTAATAAAATGGAAAAAATGTATCGAGAATTTTAAAAAACAACTAATTTCTCGATACGATTTTTTCAAATCTACTCGAAATGACAATAAGGTTAAGGAAATTTCCCCAAACTTCAAAGTAATGATCTGTGAAAAACTTTTGTGATCTGTGGTTTTAAACAAAAAAGCCGTACAAAAAGTACAGCTTTGATATTGATTTAAATCTATTTACGATTTTATTTCCTGAATAAAAAGATTGATTTCAGCCCGGATCAGCAATTGATCATCATGAAATGTTTCACAAAAGATATTGCAGATATTTTCATATTGCGAGATCAGGGATGCTTTTGAAATGATTTTATCACCTACTTTCGGCAAAGAAAAAATCTCAATCTTCTTAATATTGGTGATGAAACCGATCACTCTTGTATCTGCTTCCGGGTTTTCAAAGAAACTTTGCCCGAGAATGGATGAACAGGTTTGGGCCATGTTTTCGATCAATCCTGATTCTGCGAACGTATTGTTATGGACGAAAACATTCTTTTCAGTAATCATGAATGACGTAATCACACTCTCCTTGGTCAGTTCCAGGATATAATCTGCCATCAGCATAGGCTGACGATGAGGTAAATAGTGATGTATATTGATGATATTGTCTTCCCTGATTTCCATTATTTTACAACCGTTTTCATTTGGGATTGTGCAATCACTGCACCATTTAATCTGGTGATGATATTCACTAGTGTAACACCCATGATTTCACTCAGAATTTCAACTTCTGAGGTTAAATGATCTTCCACTTTTGGCAATACTTCCGCTTCAAAAAATTTGATAGCACCGATATAGCCGGTAGGAGCTTCTTTTCCTGACAGATAAAATTTATATCCGGTGTGTAAAGCCACACTCTGAGCCTGATGCTCAATTAATCCTGAAGCCTGAAAAACACTATCCTGAACAAAAATATTATCTTCTTTGATCTTAAATCCGGAAATAAGATGATTTTCTGAGTATTCTAAAAGCTCATTCACCATTACGAAAGGAAATCTTTGCGGAATAAGACTTTCCACGAATTGCTGGTCAGATATCGGCAATCTGTTTTCCATTAGCACACCGTTAATAAAGCACAAGAATAAGCAAATCTTCCGCTTTCAGGAACGCAAAGCAATACTTTTTCGCCCTTTTTCAGTGTTCCGGAATTCATCAGCTCTTCCAGTGCAATGAAAATAGAACCAGCACCGATATTTCCAACTTCAGAAAGATTATAATACCACTTTTCCCATGGAAAATCCATTCCTTTTTTCGCAAATTCTTCCTTCAGTCCTTCTTTGAAATATCCTGAAGAAATGTGAGCCAGTACGTGATCGATTTTTTCTGGGTCTAACTGATGCTTATCAAAGGAAGCTCTTAAACTTTCCGCGCCTTTTACCAAAATGTACTCATCCAGCAATTTAGTGTCCTGTTTCAATGAAAATATCGATTGTTTCAGCCATTCGTCTGAAGGATAATCTGCCCATGATTGTAAGCTTCCGTCTTCCTGCTTTTCACAACCGGAGTACATGCACGCTTCAATTTCGTGAGCATAAGAATAGAAATCAATAAATTCCACTCTTAAAGATATGCTGTTTTCTCTTGGTTTGTTCTCTAATAACAAAGCTCCCGCTCCGTCAGAAAGCATCCATCTCAGAAATTCTCTTTTGAAAGCGATGATCGGTCTTTCTTCCAGTAATTTTAAATTCTCTGCTTCGTGGTTGAATTTATCTGCGGTCATCCATGATGAAAACCTTTCGGAACCTACACAAACAGCATTTTCCTTTACGCCTGCTTTCACAGAAAGGAAAGCATAGTTGAACGCATTCATCCCGGAATTACACAGTCCCATTGAAGTATTGATCTCGATGGATTTTCCCAGATTCAGCTCTCCGTGAACCATTGAAGCATGAGAAGGCTGGATCTGGTCTGCAGAAGTAGTTCCGCAGGAAAGCAGCTGCATATCTTCCTTCTTGAAGTTTTCATCAAAAAGTCCTTCTATTGCCTTTGCCGTGATCTGCGCATTGGTATGGGTAGGTTTCCCGTTTTTGTCCAATGCGTAATATCTGGTTGTTATTTTGTTGTTTCTTAAAATTAAAGCTCTTGCTTTAGATGGTTTGTCGTTTACCAAGCCAAGATACGTTTCCATGTCATCATTAGAAACCGGTTCATTGGGTAAGTATGTTGAAGCTTTTGTTATAAATACGTCGTTCATCATTATTTTAAATTTATTCCTTGTAAATACTCTCTTTCTTTTCTTCTTTTAGTCCAGAATAATGGACCCAGCAATATATGAAAAATCAAAACAATAGGTGATATGATCCAGATTGCCGCCATCAAATATACCTTAAAGAATTTTACCAGCATTGGTCGCTTTTCTTTTTTCTTGATGATGAGGTTGGACCAAACCGTGAAGATTTTGTTTCCTACCTTTTCCACTCTCACGAGGAAAGGGCGGATTTCAACGGCTCCGTTTTTCACCAGTTCCGGTTGCAGATTTTGCAGATCGTTGTTTTCAAAATGCTTTTTAATGACCTCACCATATTTTCCGGCACCGGCAATTTCTTCCTCCGAAACTCCGGCAGCGGGCAGCATCCCGGATTTTTCTTTTTGTCCTGTCGTCAGCCAGCGTAAGATCGTCAATACACTGGTATAATTATCATGCCGGTCTACCAAAGCAATATTTCCTACAAGTTGGGCTTTCAGATCTCTTAGATATACTTTCAGTTTTTCCTGGGAAAGCATCCACATATTTCTCGTTCCGGAAACGGTAACGACAGGAGTGTCTTTTAAAAGATTTTCCGCATAGCCACTTTTCAGGAAAGAAATGATTGGGATGGAAGGTGTTAAATACCAAACCTGATATCCGAAAATGATCAGGTCATATTTTCTGCCCAATATTTCCGGAGAAGGTGGATGGATTTCACTCGGGATTTGTAGGTAAGACTCCGGAAACGTATTAAAAAAAACATCACTTGGCCACGGAAAAGGAAAATCTTTCTTGAGTTGAATGTTATAGTAAGTAACCTGGTATTCCTCCTTTTTATCTTCAAAAGGTTTTGCTACATTTTTCACAATATCCTCCAGCTGCCCGGTTTGTGAATAATATATAACAAGTATGTTTTTTTTCATTACTATTTTTTAACGTTTACAAAAATATACTTTTCAGATGTATTTAGTGTTTTTTGAAAATTTTTATTGCTTCGGTATCCAATTCCTTCTGATAATTGCCGTTTTCAAAACCAGGTTCTTTTACATTCAGGAAAATAACGGTTTCCGGTAATGCTGAAATAGTATTGATCTCAAAGCTTTCATCTGAAATCAAAAGCACATCAATCGTCTTATTCACTTCTGAAATATTCTTGAGATAATTCAACTTTCTTCTTTTTACCAGATAATTTTGCTCTGCAATTTCCCTTTTTTCTTCATTTTTTATCCAGCTGAATATTTTTCTGCTTGCCTGATAAAGGGTGAGTAAAACATCCTTTTGTCCAAAATCATCCGCAATATGCAGAACGGTGGCGTCTTTCGGGATATGCTTATTCAGTTCAAAATAAACTAATTTATGAGCGTTAAAATCTTCTTTTACTTCTTTTACGACTTCATTATCTTTATACAGATAGGTGAGGAATAATTTCTTTCTGAAATAATTTTCGTCCTCAATCTCGTTTCTCAATTGAGCAAATTCCCTTCTGAAATAGCTGTTGATTTTCTTTGTCCTCTCTGAATAATTATTGCCAAAGCCCGCATCATCTTGTTTGATCCTGTCACCTACTTTTACCGTAATGCTTCCATCATAAATGATGAAATCTCCTTTAGGAAGGACTTCAGAATTTCCGTGAATATAAAGTGGTAAAATATCCAGGCCGAACTGTTCAGCCAGATAAAAAGCTCCTTTATGGAATCTCTTGATGTCATTAGTGTAAGAACGCTCCGCTTCAGGGAAAACAACCAGAGAATATCCCTGATCCACTTTTTCCTTTAATTTTTCCATCCCGTTTTCTATTCCCTGGGAAACCGGATAAAAGCCCAGAGCCCTTACCATTTTCCCAAAAACAGGAGACTGATAGACCCAGTCATTCACCAGATACACAATTTTATGAGTGGTCATGGCGATAGCTAAAGTATCCAAGAAAGAAGTATGATTGGCAATAATGACTGCAGGTTTACTGAAATCTTCCTTGCTATTTATAATCACCTTTTTCTTTACAAATGGATTCGAAAACAAGACGGAAGTTAAAAACCTTGCCATTAATAGTTTAATGAAGTTTAATGTTTTTCCTTTGGAATTCTTCACAAAAAAACTTCCGAACACGGAGAAGAATAATCCTCCCAGTCCATAATATAAAAAGGAAAGCACTGAATGTAAAAACAATCTGAATGTAATTGGAGAAAGTCCCTTTTTGGCTCTGTTGATAATCAGGAATCTGAACCAGAACGGATATAATGTGGAAGTAATAATGATCACGGAGAACATTCCTATTAAAGCCACCAGTGCTAATGAATGCAATGCCGGATGTTTGGCAAAGATCAGGGAGCCGATGGAAAGAATGGTGGTGAAAACAGCCAGAATAATGGAAATTCTATACTTGGGAAGCTCATTTTTCCCCGTTGTATGTTCTTTCTGCATAGCCTTCGTGAGGAAAATACTGAAATCGTCTCCGACTCCGAATACCAATGTACAGACAACGGTACTGAAAATATTAAGTTCCAATCCTAAAAAGTATAAAATCCCTGCCGTTACAATTCCTGTTAAGACAATCGGAAACATGGTAAGAACTGTCAGTTCAAAGTTTCTGAAGAAAACAATGATGGTCAGAATGATGGCAAGAAGAGAATAATTGATCAATGTATTAAAATCCCTTTTCAGTAAGCCTAAAAAGTTTTCATTCATTTGCTGGCGATCGATGGCTAAAACGTCATGCTTCTTTTCAATATCTTTAATAAAGGCATCTCTTTTCTTTTCATCCACCTTTACAACATTGGAAACAGTATGAAATCCATTCTCACTGCTCAAAAACTCCGAGACCTGTAATGCTTTTACTTTTTCATAGTCATTTACACTTAAGGGAGAGTAGTCTTTACTTAAAACCTCATTGAACTGAGAAAAAGCGGATGGGTTGAACCCGAATTTGTTTCCGTTATTCACTAACTCAGAAATGGTCTGATTTTTTTTATTCTCGTTCCAGAACTTCTTCCATGTTTCTATTTTCTTTTGCTGATCCTGTTTGGATAAAACAACATTCCCTAAAGAATTATAGCTTAAAATCTTGCCTTCCTGCTTTTCTTTTTCTAAAAACCGGCTCAGTTGAGAGTTTCTGGACAGTGCTTCTTCTTCAGAGTTTCCGTAAGAAATGGTATAAATGGACTTGGACGTGATGTCTGAAAGCTTTTCCAGCTTGGCTTCACTGATCTTTAAATCTTTCGGGATATAATTGAGATCACCAATATCTTCATTGAATCCAACATGTCTGAAACCGAATAGACAGGCAATAATCACCAAAGAACACCCGATAATCAAAAACTTGTTCTTTTCGTAAGGATAAGAACCGATCTTATCAATGAAATTGGTATTCTCTTTTTTTTCGTTTTCTTTTGGATGGTATAGTTGTGGTATAATAATTAAAGCCGAAAAAGAGGACAGGATTACTGTGATGGAAGCAAAAAGTCCAAGGTCTTTCAAGGCTTCGGAACGTACAAAAACAAGGCATAAGAATGAAAGGGCAGTTGTGGCGCTGCTCAATATAATAGGTTGTGTGATCTCTTTATAAAGCTCTTCAATATTATTATTGTGCTTGTAATGCGTGAGAATATGAAGCGCATAATCTATCGTGATCCCGATAAGAATAGCTCCTACACTTAAAGAAATAGCTGAAATTTTATCCTTAATAAAATACAAAACCAGCAATGCTAATAAAACGGAAAATACTGTCGGAAGAAAAACAATAATTGGAGTAAAAAAATTCCTGAAATAATACATCAGCAGAACAAAAAGCACTGTTATGGAAATCAGGACCGTATTCTGAATGTCCTTTTTAATCTGTTTGGCATTGGCCACAGCAATCACCGGAGAACCAAAATAACTGATTTCCGTTTTCCCTTTGAATTGCTTATTGATATTGTCTTTTATTTCATTCAGCTGATCAACAAATGCCTCATTATTTTTAGTGTCGTTGCTTTTATTTTTGGGTTCAATGAAAAGCAGGAGGTTTTTACCGTCTTTGGTGACGATGTAGTTGTCTTCCAGCCTGAAATCTTTACTTATATTTAAAGCATTAAGCTTTTTTATTCCTAAAAAGGTAATTCCCAACGGATCTTTTTTTATAAAATCTTTGGTTACCAGGCTCGTAGGAGATACCAGCGAAACATAATTGCTTTCTACCTGTTGGGCAATACTGTCCTTTTGGAGCTTTCTTTCAATTTGCTTATAATCATTTTCGTCCAGAAATAAAGGGAGATTCTGGTTGATAAAGTCAAAGGTTTCTGAAATTTCATCATCATTTACTTTCCCCTGAACCGAACCCACATATTTTTGAAGAGGCTCCAGTTTCTGTAAAAAGGTATCCGCGGTTTCGGAAAGCTGAAAGCTGTCTTCACCGGATTTGTTTTCAATAATAACGATAATTTTATCTGAAAAGTTGAGTTGCTTAAGAACCTTTGCCGTAAGATCAGACTTTTCATTTTTAGGAATAATCTGATTAATATCTTCTTCAAAATTGATTTTCGAAGCAAAATACCCGCACAATAGAGCAATACCCAATGCAATCCCTACAGCGGGAATTCTGTTTTTGGAAATCAGGTAATATAAATAAATGAAGAAGCGATGCATTGCATTATAAATCAGGTTTGCAAATTTAAATTTTTAAGCATTAGTTCAAAAGTTTTACCGATAAGTTTTCACTGAAAATCAATAAAATATTTCTAGGTAAAATGAAAAAAACTTATACTTTTGCAAAAGTTCCCCTTATTTAAAATATATTTAAACAAAATTTTACAAAAAATGATGCTGTTTTGATATGTTAAAACCAATTGATGAAAAAATAAACGGATTTTTATTTATAATAATATTTCCCCTTCTGCTTTTTTTTATATCCTATTACGGATTTGAGTCCGCCTATGTAACCTGGATAAAAACGGCTGAGAAGGCACCCGACTTTATGTTTGAGTCGGTATATGCCTACAGAATAATTCCAAATTTTCTCAGTGTGCATGTAACGGAAATAATAACTTATACAGTAGATCATTATCTGCCATTTGCTAAAAGTTTCCTCCTGAAAAGCGGTTCAATCTTTTATCACAGCACTTTTCTGATTAATGCTTTCTTTTTTATTTTATCCTCTATCATACTGGATAAGATTTTTAAGCTTAAACCGGTTGAAGCAATCCGCAATATCCATATCCGAAGAATGCTTCATCTGTTGGCGGTTTTTTTTATGGTGATACTGCAATATGTTCCCACCAATTGTGACATGATTGCAATTTTCTTTTATTTATCCGGAGTTTATTTCACGCTCACCTATCTGGACGGGAGAAAACCTACAGATCTGATGATGTTGGGGATTGTTATCATTATTTCAACATTTGCCAGGGAAACCGCTTGTCTGAATATTGCTTTTTTTGCAGCCATTTTCTTTGATCCCCAAACATACAGAAAACGGGATTTCGCTGTTATAAAAGAAATGTTACTCCTTGTCATCGCATTTGTTTTGCCGTATGTGGGGCTTAGGTTGGCTATTCGCCAGGAGGCTTCCTTTTTTGAGGGAATTTATTTAATGAAAAACTTTACAAGTCCATATAATCTTGCCGGGCTATTGTTTGGGGTGATTGCAATGTATTTTGCGTATCAGCTGTGTCAAAAGGAAGGAAAAGGAATAGTGAAAAAATACCTGTTTTTCTCACTTCCTTATCTTATTATGATTACTTTAGTGGGGCTTTTTTGGGAAGCAAGGTTGTTTTTACCTCTAATTCTTACAGGAATAGTGCTTGCTTCACAGAAATTTAAAAATGTTCATCTATTATAAATGAGTTTACTGCATCCATATTATATAATCGCACTGGTTTTCATGCTTGTTATGAGTTTTCAGGAAGTGTATCGGGGAAGAGTAGAAAAGCGCTGGTTATATTTTTTAGGGATTTATCTGGTGATTCTTGCCGGGCTTCGGGATGAGGTAGGCCCGGATTATGGAAGTTACAGAGGGATTTATGTTTATTCCGATACTAAGGATTATCTGACGATCTTTCTGAAAGCCCTCCGTAAGGAAGGTGCCCAGCCTATGGAAGTTGAATGGTTGTTTATATTGATCAATAAGATATTGCTGAATGTCTTCAATGCGCCGTTCTACATTTTGACTCTTGTTATAGCAATGTTGGCTGTTTTCTTTAAGATAGAATATATTGAAGATAATACTTTTTATCCCTTTACCTTTATGGCTTTTATGTTTATTCCCGGTTTTTTTATAGGGGAAAGCGGACAGATCAGGCAGAATCTGGGATCATTTGTTGTGTATTTTGCGATAAGATTTATCAAAGAAAGGAAATTGTTTTATTATCTCCTTTGTATTTATCTGGCAGGTGGAATTCATAACGTTTGTTATCTTTTCCTGCCCATGTATTGGGTCGCCCGTATTCCTCTAAATAAAGCTGTAATGTTGATTTTGATCATTACTTCAGTATTTCTGTCTCCTTTTGAGGTCTATAGGGCCTTTGGTGAGTTTTTAAATAATGTGGCAGCAGATAATACGTTGGCCATGGGATTCAACGGGTATATAGATGAAACGGTTCAAAGGCTTAATGGTGGTTTCGGTATTCCGGAAGCTATGATGGCAATTCTTACTTTTTTCCTTTTTGCTTTTGATACGCAAATGAAGGAAAAATTTCCTTATTATGAATACCATAGAAATTATGCTGTTATAGGAATATGTCTTTATTTTATTTTTAGAAACAACCCGATATTTTCGTCCCGATTGGCGGGTGCATTTATTGGATTTGCATACATTCTGATTCCTAATGCTATGTATGTAGTATCCGAAGGAACTAAAAAAATGATCCATACATTTATCCTTGCCCTGGTGGTATTTAACTTTGTTGTATTTTCAAGTTTTAATAATATCAGAGCAGGAAGGTTTACATTTGATCTTTATAAAAATCATCTTCTTCCTTAATTCCGACGCTTTAAAAATATAGATGAAAGCGGCGCCTATAGGCGCCGCTTTTTTTATTATAGTGTGATATTAATATTTATTTAAGAAAATAAAATATTTTATCAATATTTAATAATAATACATACTTTTGCGACGGATGAATTATATGTTGTTTCTTCATTGGTAATCATTTAATTTTAATGTCTTTGTAATATAATTTATTTATTTTGGGTTAATTTATAAAATAAATGATTGTTTTATGGCAAAGGCTTAGATATTGTACTTTTGATAGCAGCACAAACTTAAGGATATGAAAAATTTAATTAAAACAACAAGCAAAAGAAATTGTATGATCACGCCAGATCAGCATTTTAAAGTAAAACCGATAAACAGTGTATTAACTGTAAAAGTAAAATGTAAAAGCCTGATTCTCCACGGCTGTAATTATGATTAGCGAAAGATAACACATTTTTTAGCAAAAGATAATATGTTTTTAAACATAAGTTAATGCTTTTTTTAACAAAAGATAATTAATAATTGTTTAAAGTTAGATTTATTTATTAAAAATGCTGTTTTTATTGCGGTTTATTTAAATTCGAATTGAAAAATAATTACAAGCCATGGAAAAGTTAATTTTAAAAATTTTTATTGCAATTCTTTGCACAGTGTCGGCTTTTGTATATTCCCAGGATTGGACTAAGGCTCCCAACAGTTATATTTTTGATCCATCTCAAGATAGTGAAGGTTTATATATTCCTGTAAAGAAAGCTTATGCCATGTGGGAACAGAATGAGCTGATCAAAGGCTCAGGTATTCCGGCAGGAAAGGTGACAGCAGATGTATTTTGGGAAGATATACATGGACTGATAAAATCCGGAACCGGATATTCATTGGAAATTGTGGACTCAGGAATTAATGCAAAAATAAAGGTTCCTGTTAATAAGTCTAAAGAAGGAAATGCCGTAGTGGTTTTCAGAGTAAATGATGAAATTTATTGGAGCTGGCATATCTGGGTTACAGATGACCCTACGAATGGTTCTTCGTATAAAAGCTTCAGTAATCTTAAAAGAGAAAAAAGCGACGGTACCATTGAAGCTATTCCGGATGCTGACTGGGGATGGATGGACAGGAACTTAGGAGCAATAAGCAGTTCTATTACAGCTTCAGACTGGAACCGTAATGCGGGTTTGCTATATCAATGGGGAAGAAAAGATCCCATACCTCCTTTGGTATGGCGGGGAAATGATTTTTATGAAGTGTCGGGTTCTGTAGGAAAAGTAAGGCACAGAGGAGCTGTAAACACTCTGAATGCTTTAAAAATAGATGATCTCAGAAAATTTGTGTTATTGTCGAGTGCAAGTGTCACCAATAACATAAGATTGTCGGTAAAAAATCCGCTAAGTATCATTTACGTCAATAAAGATGATAATTCAGGACCCGCATATTATAACAATAATGCGAATCTGCCCGTTAACTGGTTTGGAACATTTTCAGGATTAGCGGCTAATCAGCTTAGTGAGCTCAATTTATGGTCTGATAACTCCAAAGGATTGATTTCTACTAATTATAATGACGATAATAGTGCCAGACCTTATAGGGATAAGTCATCTTTTGACCCTTGTCCCAATGGATGGAGACTTCCATCGGCACTGGTTGCTAATCTGGCGTCAGCCACCTATGTAGATGATGTGAGAATTGATTTTTCGCCTTTTGGAGTAAGAACCAACATGCCCAAAAATGTTTTTGAAGCCAATAATTATCATGTCATCAAACCGACAGATACCGCCACCCCCGTCTTTATGAAGGGCTTTAAAATCTATTCGAATTTTGGATTTGATTTATCCAATGTAGGCGGGTTAAATATGGGCGTTTTCCCGGGAACAGGGCAATTGCTCCGCAATTTCCATAACGGACAATATACGGATCAGCACCAGACTGCTTTATGGACGGCGACCATGGTAAGGCATTTTGATGGTACACCGGCTGTAGGGGCAAGAGCTCTATCTCTTATTCCGGATAAAGGACAGCCGGATATTCCGGACTCCGGATTTCCTGATGTAAAAGGAAGATATTGGTACTCGCCATTATCATCCGGGCCGACTTCCAATGCAGCAGGATGCAGATGTATAAAAGATCCGTTATATGTAGTTAATAATTATGACTTCCCGACTGAGTATTTAGTTTCAGCAGGCGAATACAAAGAAGGTATTGATAACCCTAATACTTATCAGATTGTTAAGAATACGGTGATTTCGACTATTGAAATTCCTGTAAGTAAGGCATTTTCTGTTCAAAGTGAGCTTTTGAATAATAAACCGATTCTTAATTCATCAAGCTTCAGCAATTTAAAGGCCAATGTTCTCTGGTCTACCAATACGGAACTGATCAACAAAGTTACTATTGTTAACCCTTCTCCGGGAACATTGGGCAATATTATAAATACCAAAATCCTGGTTGAAGTTAAACCCAATCAGAGCGGAAACGCTGTGATTACACTACATAATGAGAATATCGCAAATCCTGTTTATTGGAGCTGGCATATCTGGGTAACAGATACTCCGGTAGGATCTAATTCTTATACTACTGAACTTCCGAATACCTCTGTTACGAATTATGTTAATTATGTCAATAAAGCGGATAATGTGTTCCAAACAGAGTTTATGGATAGAAATTTAGGGGCTACAGATGCTTTTCCGGAGGTAGTAAATCCTCTTACTCCTACTGCGGCTGAGATGGCGAAAATCAGAGCGGCAACAGGCTTGCATTATCAGTGGGGAAGAAAAGATCCGCTTCCTGTTTTTCAATTTGCAGATAACAGGGCTTCCTACAATATATTCTTAGGAAATGTAACGGCAAGTGGATCTGTAACCTATTCTACTTTGCTTAATTCTGCCTATAATAATATGGCTGGAAGCTATATTGTTCCCTATAATACCTATGCAGGGGCATCCAATGTTCAGAGTTCCGATAAAGTTTCGGAAAAAGTAGCTAAAGTGATTTCCTATTCTGTACGTAATCCATTAGTGTATATGATTCCAAGCACATTTGCACCTTTCAACAGCGCGGTTCCTAATTATACCAATGGTTCGGACTGGTTGTCGCCGGAACCTAACCTTGCTCCGGACAGATGGGGAAGAGGTGGTGAAAAATCGCCTTTCGATCCATGTCCTGCAGGATGGAGAATTCCGGACCTCACGGGCGTTGCCATTGTATCTAATAAAGATTTCGGCTTGACTCCTTTTTATAAAAAAGATAAGAATGTGGCAACCTCTTACAGCATTATTAACGATTATTCAGGTATCCGTGTCAGAAACCCGAGTACCACTTCTACCATAGGTTATGCATTTAATAATGCTTCTTACAAAATAGGAAATTATCCGAATTCCGGTTCCAGAGGATTCAGAAGTGTGACGGGAAACCAGAATCCACAAGGGACATTCAATTTCATTAATTTCCAGTATCCTGGAGTATGGACGGCCGCATTGAATTCAAATTATATAGGAAGGCCTATCAATATGCTGTTTGATGCCGCTTCTTCAGCCAACAGGGTCATTGCCTTCCATGATAATAATGATCCTTATTTCGGAATGAGTTGCCGTTGCGTTAAGATAAAGTATGACGCCAACGGAAATGAAGAAGGGGTGATCCCAAAATTACAGATCACTTCACTTCCGGTTACTAAGGCTGCGACTCCCTTAACGGACAAAGAAATTGGAGATAAAATAAAAGCGGACAAAATCACCGTATATCCGAATCCCGTTAAAAATGTATTATATATTAATGCTTCAGGTGATAGGGGGTATTATTACCAGATTTATAATATGTCCGGTCAGCTTGTAAAAACAGGGAAATTTGAAAATAAACAGACTGACCTTTCAGCATTGGTTACCGGAACTTATCTGATGAGAATTAACAATGAAGAAACAATAGTTAAAATCATAAAAGAATAACACAAGTTTCATACGATTGGTGTAAAAGAAACATAAAAGTAGTGTTCAGATACTTGTAAATTCATATTTTTGAAATTCAGAATGATGAATATATAACATGAACTGGAACAGCTTTTATGTTTCTTTTTCATTTAATGCTAAAAACACACGTATGAAGTTCCAAAAAGCCGAACAATATATCAATAGTAAGATTCTTATTTATTTGCTCATTGTTGCCACGGCTGTCTATACTCTTGTTTTCACTTATATTTATAACTTTAAGGATGACGGCTATATCCTGGCAGACTGGCTGATCAATTACCAGGATGGAGGCTTTAAAAGGAGGGGGCTTTCTGGAAGCTTCTTTTTTCTTTTGCAGGATATCACAGGAATCGGGCTCAATTACCTGGTCTATTTTTGCCAGTTTTCCATTATTTTATTGTTCTTCTGGTATTACACCAAACTGATCCGTTATAAGGTTACAACATTTTTATATTTGTCATTACTGCTTTCTTCTATAGGTTTCATAGGGCTTTTAAACACGGTTACCTATGTTGGGAAAAAAGAATTTATCGTCTTTCTTTTATTCACATGGTTTGTCTGCCTTTTGGATAACGATAAACTTTCAAAATATAAGGAATATCTCTTCTGTGTTCTGCTTTGTATCAGTACTTTGCTACATGAAATAACTTTGTTTTATGTCCCTTATTTTGCTATTGCGCTGTATGCAAAAACGGGAAAACTTGAAATTACACGATATATCAAATATTTTCTTGCCGCAGGTATTCCCGCAGTGTTAATCATTCTATTTGGAAAAAATGTGAATGAGGGAATGTCGCTCCAGTTTCTGAACCAAAGAGGAGTGCATCCCACCTATGGTATTTTCTATTGGGATATAGATGAAAGGCTTTATATAAAAGAACATATCAAAGAATACCGGCTCTATTTTATCAGCTTAGCAATAAGTGTATTCCATGTTGGCTATTATTTAAAATATCTAAACAACCGAAAGTTATTATCTATTTTATTGGCGGGGGCATTTTTATTTTCGTTGCCATTGTTTTATCTGGCTATTGATTGGGGAAGATGGATGTATATTCATATGATGCTGATCATTGTTCTTTTTGCTTTGCTATTGCGGAAAAGAGGCTCTCTATTTGCTTATGAGCCCATTGTGGTGAACAAGAAATTCTATATTACATTATTCATCATCATATTGTCATTAATTTACAGAGTTGAAATGTCCGGAAAAGGATTCACATTCGAAGGAATCATCTACAGAATCTTCATTGCCCCTTTAGAATTGTTAAATAAAATGTGATTAAAAAAATCTATCTGATAAAAAAACTTTACTTTTGCAAAAATTTTTTAGAATGTCGAAAAATTTAGTAATCGTAGAGTCTCCGGCAAAAGCAAAAACTATTCAGAAATATTTAGGGAGGGATTTCGAAGTGAAATCCAGTTTCGGACACATTCGGGATTTACCTAAAAAAGGAATGGGAATTGATTTGGCTACTTTCAGTCCGGATTATGAAGTTTCGGCAGACAAAAAGAAATTGGTTACAGAATTGAAAGCCGCTGTAAAAAAAGCCGATATGGTTTGGCTGGCTTCCGATGAAGACCGCGAAGGAGAAGCGATTGCTTGGCATTTAGCGGACGAATTAAAATTGAAGCCGGAAAACAGAAGAAGAATCGTCTTCCACGAGATTACCAAAAACGCCATTTTAAAAGCGATTGATAATCCAAGAGATATAGACCAGAACCTTGTTAATGCTCAACAGGCAAGAAGAGTCTTAGACAGGATCGTAGGTTTTGAAATGTCACCGGTTCTTTGGAAAAAAGTAAAACCGGGATTATCTGCGGGAAGGGTACAGTCTGTTGCCGTACGATTAATTGTAGAAAGAGAAAAAGAGATCCGTGAATTCGTTCCGAAAGCGAGCTTCAAATTAGACGGGATCTTTCTGAATAAAAATGAGCAGGAAATTGCCGCAAAGCTGAAAAAAGACTTCGAAAAAGAAGAGCAGGCGGAGCAATTCCTTGAATTGGCAAAAACTACGGAATTCAAAGTTCTGAATGTGGAGACAAAACCGGGAACACGTTCGGCATCCGCTCCATTTACTACTTCTACACTTCAACAGGAAGCTTCTTCAAGACTGGGATATAATGTGACGACCACGATGCGTCTGGCGCAGACATTGTATGAAGAAGGGCATATTACCTATATGAGAACCGACTCAGTAAATCTTTCCCAAGAAGCCATTGAAGGAGCAAAAAATCAGATTCAGTCAGAATACGGAGCAGAATATTCTGCTCCGAGAAACTATACTACCAAATCAGCTTCTGCGCAGGAAGCTCACGAAGCGATCCGCCCGACAGATTTTTCAGTGAAAAGCATTGGAGATAATCAATTGAACAAATTATACCAATTGATTTACAGAAGAACACTTGCTTCTCAGATGGCGAATGCTAAAATTGAAAAAACGGTTATTGAGATCGGAAATTCAAAGCTGCCACAGCAATTTGAAGCACAAGGAGAAGTTATAATTTTCGATGGTTTCTTAAAAGCTTATGGAATCGTTAAAACAGAAGAAGATGATGAGGAAAGCAACGAAAAGCTATTGCCAAAAGTAAGCGTTGGTGAAGTTTTAAGCTATAAAACGATTATCGCAGCAGAAAAATTCACAAGGCCGAGCGCAAGATATACGGAAGCAGGATTGGTAAGAAAGCTTGAAGAATTGGGAATTGGCCGTCCTTCTACCTATGCACCTACGATTCAGACCATTCAAAACCGTGAGTACGTAGATAAGCGCGAGATCGAACCGCAAACCCGCGAAGTTCTTAAAATGTCTCTGGCAAAAGGTATCATCAAAAAAGCGATCCTTGAAGAAAAATTCGGGGGCGATAAAAATAAATTCGTTCCTACAGATATTGGAGAGGTTGTGAATGACTTCCTTACTGATAATTTCAAAGAAATCTTAGATTATGGCTTCACGGCAAGAGTGGAGGAAGGGTTCGATGAAATTGCGAACGGAGAACAAAAATGGAAAGAAATGATGACGGATTTCTACTCCAAATTCCATCCGAGAATTGAAGATGTAGAAGAAAATGCAGACCGTGCTACCGGAGACAGGTTATTAGGAATTGATCCGAAAACAGGTAAAAATGTTCATGCAAGAATCGGAAGATTCGGGGCCATGATCCAGATCGGTGAAACGGATGATGAGGAAAAACCGGTTTTCGCGTCATTAATGGCAGGTCAGAATATTGCCACCATTTCATTGGAAGAAGCATTGGAATTATTCAAGCTTCCCTTTGAACTGAATGATTTCGAAGGACAAAGCGTTTCCGTAGGAGTAGGAAGATTCGGGCCTTACGTAAAATGGGGCGAAACATTCATCAGTATTCCGAAGGGAGAAGACCCGTTGTCTGTAAACCAGCAGCGTGCGGAAGAAATCATCAACGAAAAGAAAAAAGCGGATGCCCCGATCGCTACCTTCAAAGGAGAGCCTGTGACGAAAGGAACGGGAAGATTCGGGCCATTCATCAAATACAAAGACATTTTTGTGAATGTTCCGAAAAAATATAATTTCGAGAATCTTTCACAAAACGATATCAATGAACTGATCGAGGCTAAACTGGAAAAAGAAGCCAACAGATATATCCAACAGTGGGAAAAAGAAAAAATTTCCATTGAGAACGGAAGATGGGGACCTTTCATCAAATTCGGAAAAGGAATGTTCAAAATTCCGAAGAAAAAGGATGATACCAAATATGCAGCGGAAGAATTGAAAGAAGTTTCTTTGGAAGAGGTAAAAAAATGGATTACGGATCAGGATAAAAATGCCTTTGTTGAGAAAAAGAAGCCGGCTGCGAAGAAAACCACTGCTAAAAAGGCAGCCACTAAAAAGAAATAAAAATTTTATTATAAAATAGGAGCCATTAACAAAGCCTGTTAATGGCTTTTTTGTGAATTAAAGGATGATAAGAAGATTGATTTTGATGAGGTTTTTGTATGTTTGCGAAAATGTATTTCATGGTAAGGATTTTTTGTTTGGTCTTGCTTGCTTTAGGAATTTACACCTTTGGGCAGGAAGAAATAGCGTATCCGGAGCCCAAAGAAGGCTTTAAAAGAGTAGATATAAAGCTTCCAAAGATTAAAAACGAGGACGATTATAAAGTTGAGATCAATTTCAGCATGATGTATGAAATGCTGGATTGTGAAAAGGGAAGTTTTACTATGCCGGATTTTGAAACACGTTATCTTAAACCTCCGCACGCATATCCTTATTATGTTATTGATAAAGACATATATGACGTTGTTGTCAGAAGCAAGGGGACATGTGGGGCTAAAAAAGTCCGAAAAAAAATATACAGTTCCAAGCCGATCCTTATAGAGTACAGCAGTATTTTTACCTATAGATATTATGTTCCTGAGAATATGAATGTAGAATACAGGATTTGGAAGGCGGAACCTAATTATATAGAAGTAAAGTAGCAAATTATCACATTCTTAAATTTTCAAATTAAAAAATATGGATTTTGAAGATTTTATCATTTCGCCAAGAAATTTTAAAACTGAAAACTGGCAAATCGGGAACAGGATTGCGAAGGAAATCAAGGAAGACAGCATTGTTCTTCTTTTTATTTCAGATTATAGAGGAGCGAACGGAGAGGCCGAAGTTCAGGATTTTACAGCGGTGAGGAAAGAATTTTACAGGCTTTCGCAACTGGATTTTGAAATTCCCGTAGTGGATTTGGGCGATCTGGTTTCCGGGAAAAGCATTCAGGATACCCATTATATTCTTCAGGAAGTTTTGTCAGCTTGTCACTATAACAGAGCCATTCCCGTTATCATCGGCGGGTCCAATGATTTTGCTTTTTCGTTGTTTTCTGCCTTAAACTTTCATCAGAAAAATATCAATTATACTCAGATCAGCAATATTATTTCCTTAAAACAGGGAGAAGAAATTAACGAACATACTTTTTTAAGTAAAATCTTCGGAGCCAAAAATTTTTCCATTAAGAATTATCACCATTTGGGATATCAGAAACATTTGAATGAAGTGGATTCCGTAAAGCTGATTAAAGAAGTAGAATTTGATATCATCCGTTTGGCGGAAATGATGAATTCTACGGAAAAAACCGAACCGTTCTTCAGGAAGGCAGATTTGGTAACCGTAAATTGTGATGCCATTGAAAGCTTTAGTGATGCTTTTTCTATGAATCCTCAGGTCAATGGACTAAACCGTAGAGAGATCTGTGCTTATATGAAAGAAATAGGTTTAAGTGAAAATCTGAAATCCGTAGGTATTTTCAATTATAATATTTATTCTGAAAACCAGCTCAATCATCAGCTTCTGGCACAAATGATCTGGTACCTGATTGAAGGAATCAATATTCAGAAATCACATCCTAAAGAAAGACATTATGAAGTTTTTTATGTTTTGATCGATGACAGACAATATGCTTTCAAAAGAGATACTTTCAGTAATTTATGGTATTTTGGGGATGATGATAATATAGAAAACTGTATTCCCTGCTCGAGAAAAGACTTCGATGAAGCCAAAAAAGGCTGGTTGAGCGCAAGACTGACGAAAATATAATGTATGACCAACGTTCCCTCAAAAGTTTCCATCATTGTTCCCGTTTATAATGTCGAAAATTATTTGGCAAAATGCCTCGATTCTTTGGTTAACCAAACCTTACAGAATATAGAAATTCTTGTAATAAATGATGGAAGCAAAGATAATTCCGGGCAGATTATCCAGGAATATGCCCAAAAATATCCGGATAAAATAAAGGCATTTCAAAAGGAAAACGGAGGATTAAGCGATGCCCGTAATTTCGGAATTGACAGAGCAATCGGGGATTATATCGGCTTTGTAGACAGTGATGATTACGTTACAGAAACCATGTTCGAAGAAATGGTGATGTTAGCGGAAAAGTACCAGTCGAAAATGGTAATCTGCAATATTCAAAAGGTGGATGAGCATGGAAATGTAACTCAAAAGCTTACCCAGCTTCCCCATATGCCGGAAAAGATTGATCTTGAAAAGCATTTTTCCGTATTTTCGGATATTAGTTATTTCGCCTGTAACAAACTATTTAAGAAGGAGCTTTTTAACAGCAAAAGATTTAAGAAAGGAATTCATTTTGAAGATATCCAGCTCATTCCTCAGCTTTTACTGGAGTGCAGTGTCATAACGCAGACCCAAAACTTTCATTATCAATACCTGGAGCGTAGAGACTCCATTACAAAAACGCATACAAAGAAAGGACTCGACATCCTGAAAGCTGTTGAAGATGTAGAAAAAGTTTTTAAAAATTCTGTTTATTCAGAGAAGTTGCAGGAGCTTAAAAATTTTCAGATTTTTGAAGGAGTATACTCTTTTCTGGCGTATTTGGCCTTTGTAAAAGAGGAACAGTATTTCTATGAAATGGCGGCTCAGCTTAATCATTTCGTAACACAAAGGGGAATAAAAATTAAAGATATATTAAACTATAATCGTTTTGATAAGAATTATCTTTTATCTTTGCCTCTGAAAAAAAAGATTTTTTATCTCCTGTATTTTGCCGGGCAAAAGAAGCTGATAAGGAAATTAATGTAAACACAAATGTAAGGTACTATTGTTTCGATTGGATTTTTTTATAAAATTCATGGTGTATCTTTTTACCGGAACAAGGAAGTACTCGAATAAAAAAATGAAGAATTTTGAATTGTTCTTAACTCAGACTTGGATCCCTATTTTTTATGTGAAAATAGGACTGGGTTTTATATTTTCTTTTCTGATTACTTTCTTTTCCATCCCTACTATTGTTAAGATCTCCAGAAGGAAAAACCTGATGGATGAGCCGGGAATAAGAAGCTCCCATCTCAGGAAGATTCCCAATCTTGGCGGAATTGCTATCTTTTATTCCATAGGTATCTGTGCTTCGATTTTTGCGTATGAGCTTTTTGATCTGTATAAATTCCTGTTTGCCTCTTTAGTGATTCTGCTGTATATTGGGATTATGGATGATATTGTAGTGATGAGGGCTTATAAAAAGCTGGTAGCACAAATCGTCGTGTCATCCCTTATCGTAATAGGTTCTGATATAAGAATAAGGAGTTTATTCGGCATATTTGGATTATATGAGCTGGACTATCTGGTAAGTGTGATCTTCAGTATTATCACCTTTATTGTTCTGATTAATGCCTTCAATCTTATCGACGGTATTGATGGTCTTGCAGGAGGTTATTCGGTGATTTGCAGCGCTCTTTTTGGGATAAGCTATTATCGTTTAGGAGAATATAATTATCCACTGGTTGTCTTGTCGGTGGTTATTATTGGAGCCGTTCTGGCATTTCTTTACTATAACTTATCGCATTATAGAACCAATAAAATATTTATGGGGGACACCGGTTCAATGTTATTAGGGTTCTTGCTGGCATTTACTTCTGTCTGCTTTATAGATATCTTTATAGATAAGGCTTTGCCTAATGTTCCCAGATATCACCTGCAATCTGCACCGGCAGTAGCTGTAGCGATTTTAATTTTACCTATCGTAGATACCCTGAACGTCATCATCGTGAGAATCATTAATAAAAGATCTCCTTTTGATGCTGACAAAAACCATATCCATCATAAACTGCTGAAACTCGATCTTACGCACAGAAGGTCCAGTTTTTATATTATAGTGTATTACCTTTTTATTGTAACCGTTGCTTATTATTTAAGACACATTAATGTAAATCTATTATTAATAATCATCCTGACATTAGGATTTTTAGGAGCATATTTACCGGATTTTATTTATCGTTTAAGAAATAATAACAACTAACCAATTAAATTTTTATTTTTGTAAATAACATTGAAATATGATGAAGAGCTATAAGTATTTATTCCTTTTGCTACCCTTGTTCATTACATCATGCATCACCACCAAAGATGTACGATATATGCAGCCTAATGAAAGTCTTGTAATCAATGAAGAAGGACTGGTTCCCTACAATATTCCGGTTTACAGAATTACCAAGAATGATATTCTGAATCTTAATATCGTTACAACTCCGAAAGGAGACGCAGCGCAGTTCTATTCTACCCTGAATACATCCGGAAGCTCGATAACGCCCACCAATAATAGTCCTGCAACGAATATTGCAAGCGGCGGCAGCGCTGGTGGCGCTGGTGGAAATATCAATTTTTACTTTAACGGACTTAAAGTAGATTCCAACGGAGATATCAATGTTTTCGGAATCGGTTATGTAAAAGCAGAAGGAAGAACCATTGAAGAGGTTACCAAAGAGATCCAGGAGAAAGTAAATGAGAACTTTCAGGAAGGAAAATCAGAAGTAAGGCTGAATACAGACGGAATTACTTATTATATCCTGGGGGATGTTGAAACAACCGGGATGACCGGGGAAAAAGTGGCTCATAAAAACACATTGACTATCACAGAAGCTTTGGCCATCAATGGAGGTTTAAATAGAACCGTTGACAGAAAAAATATCGTGATCCACAGGAAATTGCCGGAAGGAATCAAAATTGCAAAAATAGACCTTACGCGTGAAGATGTGATGAATTCGCCTTATTATTATGTGCAAAACGGGGACGAAATTTATCTGAATACAAGAGCGAAAAGTTTGAACGGATTCGGAAAAGATCCGATTCAGACTTTAACTACGGGAGTTTCGGTAATTACTACCGCATTATCCATTTATTTACTCCTAAAAAATCTTTAGTCATGATTCCAGAAAGAGCAACGGCAACAGAGAAAAATAATAATTCTCAGAAAGATAAATATGGTTCATTTGCATTATTCGATGTAGAGCATTTTTTAAGAAAATTACTGAAAAACTGGTACTGGTTTGCTTTGATGCTGATAATAGGATATGTGGTTTCTTGGGTATATAGTAAGTATTATGCTCAAAATATATATGCTTCCAACCTGTCTTTAAGTATATCTAATAATACTTCAAGCTATTTTACACCTAACCAGTCTATTAACTTTATCTGGAATCAGGGAGGAAATCAGGACGGGATCTACTTAAAGAAAATGCTTCTTTCGAGATCACACAATGAGTTTTTGGTAAAAGAATTAGACCTCTTCATTAACTATTCAACCAAAGGAGCCATAAAATCTACTTATCTGGATAAAGATGATTCCCCGATTTTTTTACAGATCGATAAAAAGCATCTTCAACAGATTGATTATCCTATTACTTTGATTCCTAAAGGCAATGATTCCTATGAAGTAGTGCTTCCGAAAGAGGGGCAAAGCAATAGTTTATATAATTATGAAAGCGAAGGATTTCAGTCCATCAACTCTTATGGAAGGCCGGAAAATAAAGTCATAAAAGTCAACGAATGGTACACAACGCCTAATCTAAGATTTAAATTAGTTAAAAATACAGTACCAACTAAAATCAAGTTGGATAATATTATCGTTACCCTAAGTTCCGTAAATCATGCGGTTAACGATATTGTTTCTACTATAGGGGTGGAGTTTGACAAAGAGATCAATACCATTATGATTATTACCAAGAAAGGATATAATCTTAATGGAACGGTGAATTTCTTAAATAAATCAGTTGCCGAATTACAAAAGAAAAGACTTGCGGATAAAAATATAGTTAATAGAAACACGGACGCTTATCTGCAGGGAAGTATCAACGATATAAGAAAAAAGCTGGATTCCAGTGCAGCCGTTTTAAACTTCCTGAAAACTTCGGAAAAACTCTACGATATTAAAGATAGAGATGAAAAGTCTTTGAACAAAATAAAAGAGCTGGAAGCCAAAAAAGCAGATTTAATGAGTAAAATCAACTCATTAAACAAGATAAGAAACACTCTTCAAACTCAGAATTTTGATAAAATGATCAGTACCAATGCGGCAGGGTTTGAAGATGGCCTTTTCTCAGCATCTGTTTCTGAATTAAAAGCTCTTTATCTTAAGAGAAGGGAAATGGCAAGTATTTATACGCCAAATTCCGAGCCTATGAAAGAGATCAATAGATTAATTAATGATGCGAAGCTGGCTTCCACCGGCTCCTTAAGAAATTATTATACAGGATATTATGAACAGATCAACAGATTGAATCAGGATATTTCCACTGCCAATTCTGATCTGGATTCATATCCTGAGAAAGAAAGAAAATATCTGGATGCGGAAAGAGGCTACAATATGATAGAAGCTACTTATAATAGCCTTCTTGCCAGGCAGAATGATGCTCAGATGAAAGTAGCCACCAACCAGTCGGATATAACAGTGATTGATCCTGCAAAGAATTTAGGGCAAATGCCAATCGGGCCGAATATAAAAGGAACGAAAGCAGCTATTATTGGAGGTCTCTTATTATTACCACTGTTATTTATCCTGGTTGGAGCATTATTAGATAGTAAAATAAGAAACATTAAAGAATTATTGGCAGCTACAAGGATTCCGTTATTAGGAGTTATCGGTAACAATACCAATGACAATATGCTTACAGTACTGGAACATCCGAAATCATCTGTTTCGGAGGCTTTCAGGGGAATCCGGGCGAATGTAAGGTTTTTATCCAACGAAAACGGGAAGAGCAAAGTGATCCTGGTTACTTCTTCTATTGGTGGAGAAGGGAAAACGTATGTTTCAATTAACCTGGCGTCAGTTTTAGGTTTAAGTGATAAAAAAACCATCTTATTGGGAATGGATTTAAGGAAGCCGAAAATCTTTGGGGACTTTAAGATTGATAATAAATTTGGGATTTCCAATTATTTAACGGGAGAAGTTTCAATTGACCAGATTATCAACAAAACAAAAATCCCGAATCTTGATGTTGCTACCTCAGGACCAATTCCGCCCAACCCTTCAGAGCTTTTAATGAGTGAACGAAATATAAAGTTTATTCAGGAACTGAAAGAAAAATATGATTTTATTATTATAGATTCACCGCCGGTAGGGTTAGTTGCAGATTCCTATGAGCTTATGAAATACTCAGACGCTAATTTGTATGTGGTTCGTCACGAATATACGGAAAAGTATATGCTTAAAATGATCACGGAGAAATATCATAATGGTGAGATTGATCATTTAGGGCTTGTTTATAATGATTATAATGTGAAACAGGGATATGGTTATGGTTACGGTTACGGCTATGGTTACGGTTACGGATATTTTGATGAAGACAAAAACTATAAGGAACCTCTTTTAATCAGAATAAGAAATAAAGTGCAGGCGATATTTAATAAAAAATAAAATATTTTAAACCCTCATTTACTGAGGGTTTTTGTATACAAGATATGTTGTGGGTTATTGGAAAAAGAATAATTTTGTCACTTTGTCGTTTACTTTATAACAAATTATTATTTTTTGTTTATTTTTAACTAAACATTAAGAATATCATTAATATAAAAATGTTTTATATTTGCAAAAATTAAATTTTAAAATAACCATAAATCCATGTTCTTTTATGAATAAAAAATTATTGTTTAGCTTCCTTGCCATATTGGGGACAATGGCAGGTGTTAAAGCACAAAGAAATGAATTGGGAGTTCGTCTAGGTATGAGTAACCTAGTGGCTGATATAGGACGAACCAATTATATTTTACAAAAGCCATTGGATTTAGATAGAATGTCAGAGTGGGGATTTCCTTTTTATGGAGGGGTGTTATATAGATTTAATTTTAATCCTTATCAAACTGTGAGATTAGACCTTGGATATAACCAGGTTCAGTTTAATGATAAAGTAGCTAAGGAAGAATATAGAAGAAACAGAAATTCCTACGGGAAAAACAATGTATATGAAGCTAGTTTAATGTTTGAATATAATTTTTTTCCTGTAAACAATGAGCAGGTAAGTATGGTAAGTCCATATATCTTCGGAGGGGTGGGTGCTTTAATGTTTGATGCTCCGAAGGCTACTCTGGTAAACGACTTTAGAAGAGATGCAGACGGTGTGGCGCAAGCTCCGCAAAATGAGCTTGACTTCACAACAACTCCTGTATACTCTACAGGAACAAAAACAGTAATGCATATTCCTTTTGGAGTAGGCCTGAAATATAAGTTTAATTATAATTGGGGAATATTTGCTGAAGCTACCTTCAGATACACATTGACGGATCAGCTGGATCACAGTAAAATCCTTTCCAAAGATGTGAAGTCCACTTATAATGCTGATATTTTAGATCCGTCTACGGGAGGATCATTGCTTCAGTCTGGAAACTATTATATTGTTTCTAAAGAAAGAGAAAATGCATTCTTAGGTGAAAGAAATGTTGGAGACTCAAGATCGAAAGATTGGATGAATACCTTTAGTTTAGGGCTTACTTATTCTTTCGGAAGACCTCCGTGTTATTGTGATTAATAAATATGTCGTTGATTAAAGATAAAATAAATTCTGAGAATTTACCGAAACATGTGGCCATCATCATGGATGGTAATGGAAGATGGGCGAAATCTCGTGGCGAAGAAAGAACTTTTGGTCACAAAAATGCTATTAATGCAGTAAGAAATGCCATTAATGCATGTAATGAGATCCATATACCTTATTTAACTCTTTATACATTTTCTTCGGAAAACTGGAGCCGTCCTAAAGATGAAGTGGATACCCTAATGAATCTGCTGGCGGAAACCTTATTGCTTGAAGCGGAAGAAATCTTCAGTAAAGGGTTGAGAATACATGTGATCGGAAACTTGGAAAAAATACCACCATTGGTGAAAGATCAGCTCCTTCGTGTGGTGGAACTTACCAAAGAAAATACAAAAGGAAATTTAGTATTGGCCATTAGTTATGGTTCTCAAAACGAAATACTAAATGCCGTTAAAAATATAAGCACAGATGTAAAGGAAGGAAAGGTAAATGTAGATGATATTAATGAAAAATTATTCGAAAACTATCTTTACACCAAAGATTTTCCTCCAGTAGATTTACTTATCAGAACCAGTGGTGAAATAAGGATAAGTAATTTCCTTCTTTGGCAGATCGCTTATGCAGAACTGCAATTTTTAAATGTTCTATGGCCGGATTTTACAAAAGACATTTTCTTTCAATGTATTGTGGATTATCAAAACAAAGAAAGACGATTCGGTATGACCGGAGAACAAATAAAAATCCAGTAAAATTTTAAAGAAAAGAAAGACTACGATAAAATGAAGTTTAGACTATTACCCATCATTATGTTTGCTGCCTCTGCACATTTTTATGGACAGGTAACTCCACAGGATAGCACAAAAGTGAACAATCCTGTATATGCGGAAAATCAAACAGGCACATACACCCTTAAGGATATTGTTGTAGATGGGGTTAAAAAATACACGCCAGCTCAAATATTAAGATTTACAGGATTATCTAAAGGTGAAAACGTGGATATTCCCGGACAAAAAATCAGTAATGCTATCAAAAAACTTTGGGATACTCAATCTTTTTCTGAAGTTGAAGTGTATGTACAAAGTATAGAGGGTGAAACAGTAGTTTTACGATTCTACTTACAGGATTTAAAAGAGCTTGGAGAAGTAAAATTTGAAGGAAAAGGAATTAGTAAATCCAAAAATGAAAAACTGGCAAAGGATAATAACTTGAAGCCAGGTACCAAGATTACTCAAAATTTGATTTCAAGCCTTAAAACAAACATTCCTAAAGATTACATTAAAAAAGGATTTGCCGATACCAAAATTACTATTCAGGATAAGGTAAATGCAAACGATCCGGCACTTGTTGACTGGACGATCAATGTAGACAAAGGAAAAAAGGTGAAAATTGATCATATTGAGTTTGAGGGAAATACCAAAGTTACAGACACCAAACTTAGAAAAAAAGGATTCAAAGAAACTAAGCAAAAGAGATTTGGTATCGGAGGTATTTTAAAGCCTTCCAAATTCATTGAAGAAAAATATCAGGAGGATAAACAAAACCTGATCAGTTATTATAACTCTCTGGGATACAGAGATGCAGCTATCGTTTCAGATTCTGTATGGAGAAATAAAAATAACAATTACGAGATCAACGTAAAATTAAACGAAGGTAAACAATACTATATCGGTGACATTACGTTCACGGGTAATACTGTATATTCCACAGAATATTTACAAAGACTTTTAGGATATAAGAAAGGTGATATCTACGATGCGGTAGGCTTCAATAAGAAAGTAGGAGAAGACGGAGGTAAAGAAGATGATTCCGATATCAAATCCGTGTATATGAACAACGGTTACCTTTTCTCTAACGTAACACCAGTGGAAAAATCTGTTTCCGGAGATGCGGTTAATCTTGAAATTCGTATCAATGAAGGAGAAAAAGCATCATGGAACAGAGTAACATGGGAAGGAAATACCACTACTCATGACCACGTTATCCTTCGTGCTTTGAGAACAAAACCGGGAAGCTTATTCGCGAAAAGTGATATCAAAAGAACCTATTTCGATTTAGCAGGGATGTCTTTTTTTGATCCGCAGCAGATTGGGCAGGATATTCAGCCTAACCAACAAGATAATACGGTAGACATCAACTGGAAATTAGTGGAAAAAGGATCTTCACAAGTTCAGCTACAAGCTGGATATGGAGGAAATAGCTTCATAGGAACGTTAGGATTAACGTTTAATAACTTCTCGTTAAAGAATTTCCTTAAGTTTAAAGACTTCAAGCCAGTTCCGCAAGGAGATGGGCAAACATTGTCTATCCAGGCACAGGCAGGACAATATTTCCAAAACTATGGGATATCTTTTGTAGAGCCATGGTTGTTCGGAACAAGACAAACTTCACTTTCAGTAAGCTTGAACAACTCCAGAGTTAAATATTCGGATGTTAACGGAAATGCACAGAAATTAAATATCTTCTCCGCTTCAGTAGGTCTGAACAGACTATTGAAATGGCCGGATGATTATTTCTCATTATATACGGGGCTTCAGTTCCAGAAATATAACTTCAAAAATTACCCGTTTGAATTTGGTGATACCACAGAATATTACGGAAATGCCAATAACTTCAGTTTAAATATCGGACTCAGCAGAAACTCTGCCGGAATCGACCCGATTTTCCCTACTGTAGGATCAAATATAGAAGTTTCAGCAAAACTTACGCCGCCTTACTCATTGTTCAGTAATAAAGATTACTCAACCATGTCACCAACAGAAAAGTACAAATGGATGGAGTTTTATAAAATTAAGTTCAAAGCAGACGTTTATAACGAAATCGTTGGAAAATTGGTGTTGAGATCTTCTGCTGAGATGGGCTTCATGGATGGTTATAACAGAGAATTGGGAGCTCCGCCTTTCGAAAGATTCTATGTAGGAGGTACCGGACTTTTTGGAGGTAGATATGACGGTAGAGAACTAATCCCGTTGAGAGGTTATGAAAATGCTTCTACCTATGGAGGAACTATCGATGATATTACTCAAAAAGGAGGGGGTACAATTTACAACAGATTCACGTTAGAATTAAGATACCCGATTTCATTGAACCAGACAGCTAAAATTTATGCGTTGACATTTGCGGAAGGCGGTAACGTTTGGAATTCATGGGGTAACTATAACCCGTTCCAATTGAAGAGATCTGTCGGGGTCGGGGTAAGAGTGTATATGGGAGCATTTGGTCTGATCGGATTTGACTTTGCTTACGGATTTGATAAAACGGTACTTGGAACAGAACCTTCCGGATGGAAGACCCACTTCTTAATGAACCAATCATTATAATGATATGAAGAATTTTAAAATCATTTTCACATTTGTATTATTTTTGCTTTTCGGAATAAGCAATGCACAGAAAATTGGCGTTGTGGACACCGAATATATTTTGGACAAGCTTCCTCAGTATAAAGAAGCAGAAGCAAGATTGAATGCACAGATTGATACATGGCAGTCTGAACTTCAGAACCTTCAGTCTGAGTATGAAAAGAAAAGATCAGCTTTTGAAAGCGAAAAAGTTCTATTGATAGGTGACCAGTTAAAGCTGAGAGAAAAAGAAGTAATGGATTTGGAAAAAAATATTAAAACCACTACCAGCTTACGTTTCGGCGCCAATGGAGAAATTACCAAATTAAGAACCAATCTGGTAGAACCATTCCAGGATCAGATCTGGGGAGCAGTAAAGACAATGTCCGAAAAAAATGGATTGGGCATAGTTCTTGATAAAAGCAATAACATTAATGTTATTTTCCTTCAAAAAAGATATGACTACACAGATAAAGTATTAGACATCTTATTAAAAGGAACATCAACATCAGATAAAAAAGAAAAAACTAATAGCAAAAGTAAAAAGTAATTAACTTTTACTGAATTTTAAGATCTAAAAACAAAATTAAATTATTTATTTACCAATTATGAAAAAATTAAGTGTATTATTTGCAGCAGTAATGATGGTTGTATCTGTAGGTATGGCAAAGGCTCAAAAAATTGCTACTTTAGACGTTATAGGTGTTCTTAACGCAATGCCTGAAAAGAAAAAAGCAGATGCTGATTTAAAAACTTTCTTAGATACTAAGCAGGCTGAAATTAAAAAGAAAGCAGATGCCGGACAAGCTAAATTAAAGCAATATACTGAAGAAGCTCCTAAGAAAACTGCTGATGAAAACAAAGCAAGAGAAGCAGAATTAGCTAAAATGCAGGAAGAAATCCAGCAAATGCAGGATAAAGCTCAGAAAGATTTCATCGCTAAACAAGATGCTGCTTATGAGCCGATCGAGAAAAAATTAAACGATGCCGTAACAAAAGTAGCTAAAGCTAACAGTTATGATTACATTATGGACGCTAATTCTTCTGCATTTGTTTACAAATCAGGTCCTGATGCTACTGCAGCTGTGAAAAAAGAATTGAACATCCAATAATTTTGGAAATTAACAAAGATTTATACATCTGGCCGTCTCTTTTAGAGACGGTTTTTTTATTTTTGCCGTATGGAAAAAGAAGTATCAACTACGGTAAAAGTACGGTTTAGCGATTGCGATCCGATCGGGCACCTGAATAATGTGAAATATCTGGACTATATGTTCAATGCCAGAGAAGATCATGTGGAAACGTTCTATGGTTTTACCTATGAAGAATACACCAAGCAGACGGGCTGTACATGGATAGCCATACAAAATGAAATTGCCTACTTAAAAGAAGTAAGATACAATACCCAGGTGATGATAAGCAGTAAAACCATCGATATACAGGACAGAACTGCTAAAGTGGAAATTTTAATGAATAGCCTGGATGAAAAAACAGTGCATGCCGTATTATGGGTTACAGTAATTTACTTTAATGTCAAAACAAGAAAATCTGAAATTCATCCGGAAGACATCAAAGAAACTTTCCATAAGTTTTATGTTGACTTGGAACAAAAGGAATTCCAGGCAAGAGTTAAATTTTTAAGATCTCAAAACGCTAAAAACTCATGAAAAAAATAGCAATCATAGGAAGTAACGGACAGTTAGGAAATTGTCTCCGGAAAATAGCCTCGGATTTTGAAAGCAATTATGAGTTTATTTTCACAGATTCCCAAACATTAAATATTACAGATGAAGACAAGGTCAATGATTTCTTTTATGATAACAAACCTGATTTTTGTATCAATGCTTCAGCCTATACAGCCGTTGATCTTGCAGAAAAAGAAAGAGATAAAGCTTTTGCTGTAAATGCTGAAGGGGTTGGATTTCTTGCCAAAGCCTGTGCAGAATATAAAACGGTATTGATTCATGTTTCTACAGACTATGTTTTTGATGGTGAAACAAACCTGTGTTATTCCGAAGATGATTTTACAAATCCGATCGGAGTGTATGGAGAATCCAAAAGAGAAGGTGAAGAGCTTGCGTTAGAAGCCAACCCTCAAACGATTATCATTAGAACGTCATGGCTATATTCAGAATTCAACAAGAATTTCGTAAAAACAATGCTGAACCTATTTTCTCAAAAAGATGAACTGGGAATTGTGGCTGACCAGTATGGCCAACCTACCAACGCCAATGATTTAGCAGAAGCTATTATGGATATTATAGAAGCTCCTCAAAAGACATTTGGAGTTTTCCACTTTTCCAATTATCCGGAAACCACTTGGTTTGAATTTGCCGGGAAGATTGCAGAATTTTCAAAATCTCCGGTCAAATTAAATGCTTTAACTACTGAACAATATCCAACTCCTGCAAAAAGACCAAAAAGAAGTACCATGTGCCTGGACAAGATAGAAAAGACTTATAAAATAGAACCTAAGCATTGGGAAAATAGCCTGGAAGAATGCGTTAATATCCTTACACAATAATGAAGAAGCTTGGAATTGTCATATTAGTTTTTTGTATTCAGCTTTTCAGTGCTCAGAATGTTTATTTAACGAAAGTTGAAAAAACCAATGACAACACAGACAAATTTCTGTACAAGATCAATCAGGAAACCAAAGATGCACAATATTTGGGTGAAGTTGAAATCCAGGGATTCTCTAAAGATGATGCCTTAACCTTTTCATTGATTTATAAAAAAGCAAAAGAAATTGGAGCCAATACCTTTTCATTAAAACCTTTTGAAAATATTGACGGATCTCCACAAAGCTTCAACCCTGCAAATTATAAGATAAGCCTGTATTATTTGCCAAAAGAAAAATTAGAATCTCAATCCGGGCATGTATATCTTTTCGCTTCGTCGGATAAAGATCAAAAAATAAGTATCAACAGGAAAGATTACATCTTGTCTCCAAGATCGTATATAATAATCAGCACTGTACCTGGAGAATTATACACGATTTCAACAAAAAAACTTCTAGGTTCAGCCATAAAGCTTCAGCCGAAAACCGGAGAATCTAATCAATATTTCCAAATCTCATCCATGAAAGTAAAATCAGATCAGTCTGGCATTGGTGGTTTAAATTTAAAATCCGGCGATATTGTTGGATTAGAGAAATCCTTCGCTGAATTTTTAAGCATAATTTATAAAGTTCAATCGGATTTTTAAGGTTCATTCTATAGTCAAACGAGTACCTATTAAAAATTTTAAACATTTGTTTAAAATTTTTCTTTCACGTGTTCAGGGAGTTATGCTTAAATATTACGAAAACATGAAATTTATGTTAAATAGATTTGTTTAGTGAGGTAATAAGTATGTATCTTTGCCCCACTGAAAACGAAAGGAAGTAGGTAGCGCAGGAGAGCTTTTAAGTAAGCAAAGAATTATACTCTACTGTATAGTAATATGGATACGGATTGAAAAAAAAACTTTTAATTTTTTTTGCAAAAAAAAGTTGTGAGTTAATAAAAGATTAGTATCTTTGCAGTCCCTAAATAAGGGAGCGCAGGAGTAGAGGGTTGAATGTTTTTGTAAGGGTTAAGGTTAAGAAAAAAAAACTTTAAAATTTTCTTGAAAAACATTTGGCTGATAAGAAAATAATTTTTACTTTTGCACTCGCAAATCAGGAGCGAAAACGACAGAGAAGTAGTGACTGAGGAAGCGAAAGAAATGAAGATCATTGACATACAATATAACAACCAAGTAAGGAAAAACTAAAGCGTTAAAAAACTTTGAGTGAGTCAGACAAACATACAATGGAGAGTTTGATCCTGGCTCAGGATGAACGCTAGCGGGAGGCCTAACACATGCAAGCCGAGCGGTATGATTCTTTCGGGAATCAGAGAGCGGCGTACGGGTGCGGAACACGTGTGCAACCTGCCTTTATCTGGGGGATAGCCTTTCGAAAGGAAGATTAATACCCCATAATATAATGAGTGGCATCACTTATTATTGAAAACTCCGGTGGATAGAGATGGGCACGCGCAAGATTAGATAGTTGGTGGGGTAACGGCCTACCAAGTCAGTGATCTTTAGGGGGCCTGAGAGGGTGATCCCCCACACTGGTACTGAGACACGGACCAGACTCCTACGGGAGGCAGCAGTGAGGAATATTGGACAATGGGTGAGAGCCTGATCCAGCCATCCCGCGTGAAGGACGACGGCCCTATGGGTTGTAAACTTCTTTTGTATAGGGATAAACCCAGATACGTGTATCTGGCTGAAGGTACTATACGAATAAGCACCGGCTAACTCCGTGCCAGCAGCCGCGGTAATACGGAGGGTGCAAGCGTTATCCGGATTTATTGGGTTTAAAGGGTCCGTAGGCGGATCAGTAAGTCAGTGGTGAAATCTCATAGCTTAACTATGAAACTGCCATTGATACTGCTGGTCTTGAGTAAGGTAGAAGTAGCTGGAATAAGTAGTGTAGCGGTGAAATGCATAGATATTACTTAGAACACCAATTGCGAAGGCAGGTTACTATGTCTTAACTGACGCTGATGGACGAAAGCGTGGGGAGCGAACAGGATTAGATACCCTGGTAGTCCACGCTGTAAACGATGCTAACTCGTTTTTGGGTTTTCGGATTCAGAGACTAAGCGAAAGTGATAAGTTAGCCACCTGGGGAGTACGAACGCAAGTTTGAAACTCAAAGGAATTGACGGGGGCCCGCACAAGCGGTGGATTATGTGGTTTAATTCGATGATACGCGAGGAACCTTACCAAGGCTTAAATGGGAATTGATCGGTTTAGAAATAGACCTTCCTTCGG
>NZ_BAAFHL010000014.1:0-66120 GCF_042849955.1 Chryseobacterium barbadense | reverse complement strand
TGAATATTCAATGTGTTAAAGCCTAAAGCATTGGCCAGATTCACATCAGAAATTGTAGTGTTATTGATGGTTCCTGACACTCCGTTGTTTACAGAACAAAGTTTGTTGTCCGGAACAAATCCTCCAGCCATATTGCAAGCCGTAGAATTGGAACCCCCACCGGTGAGATAGGCTACAGCCCAATCTGATGCATAAAGGCTTCCACCATTGCTTACAAAGGTAGAAAGGTTGTTGTACACTGCCTGGTCATCAGATGTGATACCTGGTTTGGAGCCACAGTTGAGAAAAATAACATCATATTGTGCTATAGTGCTCATCACTTTCAGATCATTATAGGTAATCTGCGTTAAGGTGTATCCCAATCCCGTCACAATGCTTTCAATATCATCATACATCCCTTTTACATAAGCCATACTAGCCACCTGATTAAGTTTTGTGACGGCATTATCCAATACTGTTGTCTCATTTTTTTTAATGCTGACATTCACTTCGGTCCGGAAATTGGAACCATTGCCGGTCTGGATATTGAGAGTATGGTCTCCTTCAGGTGCTTCCAAAGTAAATTCACCATTAGCGTCAGAATAGGTATGATGCATTTTGGAATTTCCATCAAAAGTGAAAATTAATGCACCTCCGATTTCTTTTGCCCCATTTTTAGAGACTACTTTTCCGGAGACTTTGCCCATTGGAACTGTTGGCGTGGTAATTTCATTCACCTCAGTAGTGTCATTACTGTTGCAACCAATGAGTAGAAATATCATGGCTGCAATAAGAAAAAAGTTGATTTGTTTCATATTGATTGAAATTTTATGGTTTGTTTTAGTTTGTGTATAACAAATATAAAAAATATTTGAAAATAATGTAAAAATATTTTATTTTGATTGGTTAAAATATATTATATTTTGAAATTGAATAATGAGTTTATAATCTGTGGTGGATTTAATGAATACAACGACTAATTTCATAAATTTGCTATAAGGAAAAAATCAATGAACGATCAGCTAGAAGAAACAAAAAATTTTATACAGGAACTCAGCGAGCAACTTTATATTTATATCAGCCAGGTTTCACCGGCTGGCTTTGACTGGGTTTTTCATGCAGTTATCAAACTGGCTATACTTATCGCTGTTTTTTTAGCAGTTGATACTCTTATTAAATCCATGATCAATTTTACTTTTCGTTTTTTTCATAACGAAAAAAAGTACCCGGTAATAAAGTCCATCTATCAGTCTAAAATTACGAATTCCATTGCGCATATTATTGCTATCATCATTATAGCAAGTATTAATACTTTTATATTTCCTCCTAAGTCAATACCGAAAACCAATATATTCATTATAAGATCCATTAATTTAGGTTTTGTATTGATTTTCGCCGGAATGCTTTACAGAGGTCTTACAGCTTTCAGAAACTATTTCACCATCAAGCAGGATTTCTACAAGATCATGGCCCTGAATGCTATTTCTGAAACCGTAAGGATTTTAGGGATTTTCATCTTTTCTATTGTTGGGATCTGTGTGATTTTCGGGATCAAGGGAACAACAATTGTAGGTAGCTTAGGGGCGATTACGGCGGTGTTAGTATTGGTTTTCCGGGATACGATCCTGGGCTTCGTAACCGGTATCCATGTTTCTACATCCAAAAGCATGAAAGTAGGAGACTGGATCAGCATTCCCAAATATAATATTGAAGGAAATATTTCCGAAATAAGCCTTTTGACCACCAAGATTTTAAATTTTGATAAAACAATATCAACAATACCTACCTACGATTTATTGACTACGGAAATCAAAAATCTTCAGGTAATGTCCGAATCCAATACAAGGAGAATCAAGAAATCCATTTATTTTAATATCAATTCTTTTAAATTTTTAAGTGATGAAGATATTGAAAGGCTGAAAGGAATTAATCTTATTTCAGATTATCTTGAAGCCAAAACCACAGAAATAAAAAAAGAAAAAGAGAGTATTGCCAATAAAGATAAGGTGATCAACGGAAATCAGCTCACCAATATCGGAGTATTCAGATATTATGCCCAAAGATATATTGAAAACGATCCTGATGTAGACAGGGAAGGAGCAATGATGGTTCGTCAACTGGACATCACACCCCAAGGTTTGCCTTTGGAGGTCTATTGTTTTGCGAACGACTCGAAATGGGAACATTTTGAACAGATCCAGGCGGATATTTTCGATCATTTGTTGGTGGCATCCAAAGAATTTGACCTGCAGGTAATGCAGATAAGCGTAAAAGTATAATTAATAAGGAATCAGAAGTTTAGATAAAATCCTTCTCGAACATCTAACTTCCGGTTTCTAACTTCTAAATATAAAATGACAAAACTAAGCGTAAACATTAATAAAATTGCCACCTTAAGAAATGCCAGAGGAGGCGATATGCCGAGTGTAACAGAAGCTGCAATTAAAATTCAGGAATTTGGAGGTCAGGGAATTACCATTCACCCAAGGCCCGATGAAAGACATATCACCAGAAAAGATGTCTACGACCTGAAACCGGTAGTAATTACAGAATTCAATATCGAAGGAAATCCGCACCGTCCTTTTATTGATATGGTATTGGATGTAAAACCGGAACAGGTAACTTTAGTTCCTGATGCAGATGATGCGATCACTTCCAATGCGGGTTGGGATACCATCAAGCATCTGGATTTTCTTACGGATGTAATTGCTGAATTCAAAAATGCGGGAATCCGTACTTCGATTTTTCTTGATCCAAAACCTGAATTAGTGGAGTATGCAGCTAAAACAGGAACAGACAGGATTGAATTATATACCGAAGCGTACGCTAAAAATTATTTCATTAATAAAGAACAGGCCATAAAACCTTATTATGATACGGCTGTTGTGGCTGCTGATTTCGGATTGGGACTTAATGCAGGTCATGATCTGAGCCTTGATAATCTAAAATATTTTGCCGGCAATATTCCAAATCTACTGGAAGTTTCCATTGGGCATGCCTTAATTTCAGAAGCTTTATATATGGGATTGGAAAATACAGTACAGGCTTATTTAAAAAGATTAGCTGTTTGGTAGGCCATGAGTGAATTTTGTACCCCATTACCGGAAAATAAGAAACAGTATATCGGAGATATCGGAAAAATCCTTGTGGACGATTACGGTAAAAAAGAATACTACAAGCCGGAAGAGATCAAAAATGCAAATAAAAAAAGCAGGTGGTATAAGGGAACGGATTATTCTTGTTGGTCTATGTCTGTTTTCTCTTCCCATGACGATTTTGATGCGTATCATAAAAGTACGGGTGAGATTTGTGATTATGTTGAAATGAAACAGGCAATGCTCAGTGGTATTTCAGCAGATAGCCTGGATTTCGAATCTCTTGATGTTTCCGGAGCGGATATTGACATTGATTCCTCCTGGCTTGACTTTGGGGCATTTTTTGAGGCAATAGGAGATTTTTTCTCATCATTTTCAAATTAAAATATGGATAATACAATACTACATTCAAAAATATTCGGCGAAAACCTTTCGTCGACACCTCTTTTGGTATTTCACGGATTGTTTGGAATGCTGGATAACTGGGGGAGTTTCGGTAAAGATATGGGCGAGCTGCTTCCGGTTCATTTGATTGATCTTAGAAATCACGGCCGAAGTTTTCACTCGGATAGCATGAGCCATGATGATCTTGCTGATGATATCGCTCACTATATGGAGCATTACGGGATTCAGAAAGCTCATGTTTTGGGGCATTCTCTTGGTGGGAAAGCAGTGATGCAATTTGCGATCAGATATCCGGAAAAGGTGGAAAAACTAATTGTAGTGGATATCTCACCTAAAGCATATCCGCCACATCATCAGGGAGTAATCAAGGCATTGGAAAGCGTGGACTTTAATACAGTGGGCTCAAGAAGCGATGTGGAAGCTGTTTTAAACCAGTATATTCCAGAAAAATCAACCATTCAGTTTTTGGCTAAAAACCTGTATTGGGATGACAATAAAAAGTTGAACTGGAGATTTAATCTTAAAACCCTGTCTGAAAAATACAACGAATTTGTTTCCAATGCCATCAAATTTGGTGTTTTCAATGGCCCCACACTTTTTATATCCGGAGAAAAATCCAATTATATTCTTCCTCAGGATGAATTTGCCATCAAACAGCAGTTTCCAAAAGCCCAAATTCTAACTGTAAAAAATGCCGCTCACTGGGTGCAGGCAGATAATCCGGTAGAATTCAGTGATATGGTTAAGCGATTTTTAGATTTGAATTAATCTTTTTCCATCATAATTTGTAAATAAGTTAAAATTTTCTTAAAACAATAAATGAGGAGTTGGGTATATTAAATATTTTGTACATTAGAGTAATCAAATCGTTAAAAATATTATCATTATGGAAAAGAAAAAATTAAAAAAGCCTCTTTTTGCTTCATTTTTGGAAAAGCAAATTAAAGATCCTCAAACCATCAAAGGAGGGGTAAATACCATTACTTGGCCACATATTGATATTCCAACAACAAGTTGAATCCAATGAACAAGAAAAACTCAAAAAAGCCTTTCTTTGCTTCGTTTTTAGAAAAACAAGTTAAAGAACCTGAGAAGGTGCAGGGCGGAGGTTCTATTACTTCGGCCCTCCAGGATAACGTTACTTCTGTGCTTAAGGACTCGCTTACGTCAGCCCTTGAAGACAATGTAACCCGCCCGGGAGGAGATCATGTCACCTTGAAATATCCATCCGACAGTGATGAAGCTGTTGAATAAACTTAATAATCATCAAATCAAAGATCAATCATGAAAAACAAGAACTCAAAGAAAAAGCCTTTTTTCGCATCATTTTTAGAAAAACAACTTAAAGAACCTCAAAAAATAAAAGGAGGAACGGATATTACTATTCCGGAAAGAGACGCGGTTACCAAGCCAACCTACGATGTGGCGCATACCATGAAATATCCTTCTGACGGAGATGAAGAGGTACAATCCGTATAAGATGAGTTGTTTGTATAGAAACATATTAACAAAATCATATTTAAAAGGAAACTTATAGCACTAAGTTTCCTTTTTTAATAAAAACTTTCTCCATGATTCTCTGCATTACCCATTCACAGGATTTTTATACTATAGATCTCTTTTTTCAATATCTTTCCTCCAAAAATATTCCCTATTTCAGACTAAATTCTGATCAGATAAACCATCTTCAGAAGATAAATATCAATGAAAACTTTTTTGAACTAGCCGATGAATTTGGTAATACCATCCATTCACAGGACATCAAAGGCGTCTGGCATAGAAAATCGTGGAAAATAAACATTCCGGAGGAGTTGGATGAAGATTATGAAAAAATTTTCTTCAATGAGTATGGAAGCCTGAAATACAATATGTTCACTTTACTGGAAGATATTCCATGGATGAATCCCTATGAACGGGAAAAAAAGATTGATGCGAATAAATTATATCAATTAAAAATAGCCCGGAAAAATCATCTGACCATTCCCGAAACCTTATTTTCCAATGATGAAGAAAAGATTATGGATTTTTTTCACACCTATTGCAATGGAAAAGCTATAGCCAAATTGCATGGAGCCCTCGGCAAATCTATGAATGCGGAACATTTCCTTTCAACTACTATGATAGAAGAAAATAATTTAGAATGTATTTCAGATATTGCCTATTGTCCTATGATCTTCCAGCCTTATATTGATAAAGAATATGAATTAAGGATTGTGTATGTAGACGGTGAGTTTTTTACAGGAAAAATCAATAGTAGCGGAACGGCCGACTGGCGTGTAAGCCGGAAGCACTTTTTTTGGACCTCTTATGAGTTGCCTATGGAAATTCAGGATAATTTAACTTCCATGATGAAAGAAATGGGACTTTTTTTCGGAGCTATAGATATGATTAAAGGAAAAGACGGGAATTATTATTTCCTGGAAGTCAATCCACAGGGAGAATGGGGTATGCTGCAAAAAGAATTAGGATTTCCGATCGCAGAAAAAATAGCTGATAATCTTATTAAAAGAATATATACCAATGAACAATAAAATATTAATTATTACCCATACCCAGGATAATTTTTCTATTGAAAAAGTAACCGAATATATTGAGAAAAATGGCTTTGAAGTTATCCGTTTCGATGTTGATCTGTACCCGCTTCAAAACAGATTATCCTCTGTTTTTCAAAATGGAGAATGGAAAACTGTTTTGGAAACATCTGAAAACTCATACCGCCTGGATGATATTGCTGCGGTGTGGTACAGAAGAGCTTATAATATCGGAAACGGTTTAAAAGAGGAACTGGAACCAAAATTCCTCGGGGCGGCAATGGGGGAGGTCCGTAATACCCTTTTCGGGTTTTTGGAATCTATAGATGCATATTCCTTGGGAAAACCGAGTGTCTACAGGAGACTGGACAGCAAAGAAGAGCAGTTGAAGATTGCTGACAAAATAGGATTTAGGATACCGGAGACGTGCATTACCAATAGTCCTGATGAAGCCAAGAAATTTATCCTCAGGCATACTAACGTAATCGGTAAAATGCAGACCGGTTTTGCCATTTATGAAGATGGTGTGGAAAATGTGGTTTTTACCAATGAGATCAAAGAGGAAAATTTGGAAGAACTGGATTCTCTGACGTATTGTCCAATGCAATTCCAAAGAAAAATAGAAAAGAAAAAAGAACTGAGAATTACGGTGGTAGGGCAGGATATCTATGCATTTGAAGTAGATTCCCAACAGTTTGACGATGCCAAGGTAGACTGGAGGAAAGATGGCATCAACCTGATCGATAAGTGGGTAAAAACAGAACTTCCTGCAGAGGAGGAATCTAAAATTCTCGAACTTCTGGATGTCTACAATGTGGATTATGGAGCTATAGATATGATTGTTTCTCCTGAAGATGAATATTTTTTCATAGAAATTAATGCAGCAGGAGAATTTTTCTGGCTGGATAATCTTACGGAAAATAATCTCATTTCCAAAAGCATTGCCGATGTTCTGTGTGACAAGGTTCCGAGAAGAAATAATAAAAGCCTGGTTATATGAGTAAAGCGGATGAAATTTAAACGGAAACCTCTTTATCATTCACTAAAATAGTATATTTGTGAAATTAAACACACAAAAAAATGAAAAAAAGTATTAGAATTTTAGTGACCGTTTTAATTGGGTTTTCGGGAATGATTTTTGCCCAAAAAACTATTGATTCAACAATCTATAAAATAATAAAAATACAACCGAGTAAACTGGATAAATCCGTTCAGATGGCAGATGAACCTCATATTGTCTTTTATGATCCTAAAGTACACAACAATAAGATTTTGTTGTGGCTTACAGGAACAGGAGGGACAACGAAGCGTGTTCCCGGGCCATTTATAAATACAGCTCTGGAAAGTGGCTATAAGGCCATTGCACTTTCATTTATTTCTACACCAGGAGTATCGCAGGTTTGTATAGGAAAAACATTGGATTCAAATCCTGACTGCGCTAGCCAGTTTAGAAGAATGCGGGTGTATGGAGCGCCTGGTTTTTCCCTGATTCCGGACAAACCCCATGATGCCATTGTACCAAGACTGATCAAACTATTGCAGGATCTTTCAAAATCTGATCCTCAGGGAAATTGGACAGAATACTTGAAAAACGGTAAACCGGACTGGAATAAAATTGCAGTTGCGGGACAATCTCAGGGAGGAGGAATGGGTGAATTTATTGCCCAAAATGATTCAATTGACAGAGTGATCAGCTTTTCCGGCGGCTGGGATTATTCAGATTCGAAGGTGAAAAAAATTGCAAACTGGTATTTTAAGAAAAATAAAACTCCGAAGGAAAAATGGTATGCAACATATCATGTTGATGAGGTGGCTTCTAAGTCTTTAGCAGAAATATGTAATGCATTGGGAATACCAAAAGATCATATCTTTGCTTTAGATGAAAAAATAGATTCTTCTGTTAAAAATCCTGAAGCGAAACAGAAACCGAACCCATACCATACACAAGGGATTAGTAATATTGTGTATAAACCCATATGGCAGAAAATGCTTGGAAGTGGAAAAATAAATTAGATAATCAATGATATTTGTGACAGGGGCAACCGGACTTTTGGGCAGGGTAGTAGCTTTGGAGCTTCTTAAACAGGGGAAAAGCGTTCGTGCTTCCAAGAGGTCCGCAAGTGATTTGGAAGAGGTGAAAAGCTCGTATAAATTTTATACGGAAACCCCTGAAGCGTATTTTAATGCCATAGAATGGGTGGATGTTGACTTTGACGATATTTTGTCTTTGCAGGAAGCGCTTCACGGAGTGGAAGAAATTTATCACTGTGCTGCCAAAGTAGGATTTGATCCGAGAGATGATAAGGAAATGTATCACATCAATACGGAAGGAACAAAGAATTTACTGTATGCCATAGAAAGTTCAGCAGTAAAAAAGTTTTTGCATATCAGCACTGTTGCCGTTTTAGATCTTTTCAATGAAAAAGGAGAGCTTGATGAAAGTTCGGATTTTAATCCCAAAGAAGAGCATTCTGCGTATGCTATTTCCAAACATTTGGCTGAAATGGAAGTATGGAGAGCTTCCGCCGAAGGATTGAACGTAGCCATCGTTAATCCCGGAATGATCTTGGCCAGTGGAAGGTGGGGACACAGCAGCGGCGAGATTTTCCAGATCTTTGAAAAAAACGGCTTTACGTTTTCGGGCGGTTCTGCCTATGTGGACGTAAGAGATGTAGCCAGGATTTCTGTAGAATTAATGGAAAGAAATATCTTCGGAGAACGTTTCATTGCAGTTGCAGAAAATAAAAGATATTTGGAATTGGGAACACAAATCAGGGAGAAATTAGGGTTGAAAGCCCCGAAAGTTCTCTCCAGAGCACAGCTCAATATCGGCCGTTTAGCCAATATATTGTTCGGGTGGCTGATTCCTAAACTCAGGATGATCACAAAGTCCAATATAGAATCTGTATCATCATTCAATACCATATCCAATCAAAAAGTTAAAGAAAGGCTGGATTACCAATTCATTCCCGTACAGGAAAGTGTTGAATTCCACCTTACCAATTATATTAACGACAAAAAGCTGAAGAAATAAATGAATCTTGTAGAGGCTATCATCACCGGGAATGTAGAAAAACATGCTACAAAATCAGCCATTGGTTTCAAGAAGAAAGAAAGCTGGAAAGAGCTGAGCTGGAAGAAATTCGGTGAAATTGTGTTTAAAACAGCTAATGCACTGAAAGATGCAGGAATCGGGGAAAACGATAAAGTAGCCATTTATTCAGATAATTCTGCGGAATGGATGATCTTTGATCTGGCCTCCATGGCATTGGGAGCCATTACGGTTCCCATTTATTCCACCAATAATGCAGAACAGGCAGAATATATCATTAACGATTCTCAGGCGAAGACAATTTTAGTCGGAGATCAGGCGCAGTATGATGTCTGTCTTGAAATCGTAAAAAAAGAAAACAGCCTTCAGTCTGTTATCGTTTCCAAAAAAGCAGTCTGGATCAAAAAAGAATTCAGCAGCTATTATCTGGAAGACTTTATCGCCAAATCTTCAGCGGAATTTGAGATCTGTAAAAAAAATGAAGACGATGTAGCCACTTTGATCTATACATCCGGAACTACCGGAACTCCGAAAGGAGTGATGCTGACTCACGGAAACTTTCTGAAAGCTTTTGATGCCCATTTCGAGTTTTTTAAATTTAAAAACTTTGAAGAAGAGCTTTCATTGGCGTTCTTACCGTTAAGCCACGTTTTTGAAAGAAGCTGGAGCCTGCTCTGTTTAGGAGGCGGAGCAAGAGTTTACTTCTTGGAAGATCCGAAAAATATTGCCAAAGCACTGGAAGAAGTGAAGCCGACGATGATGTGTGCGGTCCCGAGATTTTTTCAGAAAGTATACGCCGGAGTATTGGAAAAAGCCGGAGAAGGTTCACCGATAAAGAAAAAGATTTTTAACTGGGCGACAGAAGTGGGAAGACAAGCTGCAGAGCTAAGAAGGAATGAGCAGCCGGTTCCATTTGTATTGAAAAGCAAAGAATTTATTGCTGATATGCTGGTTTTCAGCAAAATTAAAGAAAAAATGGGTGGCAGACTTTGGTTCCTGCCTTGTGGTGGCGCTTCTTTATCTCCGGAAGTAACCCAATTCTTTGAATCCGTAGGAATTCACATCACTGTTGGGTATGGCTTAACGGAAACAACCGCTACATTAACGCTTTTCCCGTTAACACATTTTGAGCACGGAACCAGCGGAAAACCATTACCGGGAGTTGAGGTTCGTATCGGGGAAAATGATGAGATACAGGCGAAAGGAAACGGCATTATGAAAGGATATTATAACAGGCCGGAGGAAACAAAAGCCGTATTTACGGAAGACGGCTGGTTCAAAACAGGAGACGCGGGAAAATTTGATGAAAAAGGAAACCTGATCATTACAGACAGGATCAAAGACCTGATGAAAACATCCAATGGAAAATACATTGCCCCGCAACAGATCGAAAACCTTCTCACCAACAATAATTTCATTCAACAGATTGTTCTGATCGCGGAAGGAAGACAATTTGTTTCCGCTCTCATTGTTCCTAATTTTGAATTTTTAAGAGATTACCTGAAGAAAAATAACATTCCGTTCACCAATTGGGAAGAAACGGTGAAGAATGATCAGGTCATCCAATTTTATAAAGAGAAAATCAAAGAACTGCAAGAACACCTTTCAGATTACGAGAAAGTGAAGAAATTTACATTAATGCCGGCTGAGTTTGAGATCAACACCGGCGAAATCACTCCGACTCTGAAAATAAAAAGAAATGTAGTTCTTAAAAAATATGCAGATATTATTGAGAAAATGTATTAATAGCTGGTGTTCAGAAAGAAATAAAGAGTCTCAGTAATACTTTTAATGCTTTTAATAAACTATGACAGCACAAGAATTTTTAGGAAAAGAAAATTATACGATAAGCACACAAACCGTTTCAGAAAGTTGCCCGTCCAATATTGCCCTGATCAAATACTGGGGAAAATATAATAACCAGATACCTGCAAATCCAAGCATCAGTTATACCCTTAACCATTGTAAAACAAATACAACAATGGAGTTTTTTGCAGATGAACCTTTTTCCGTACAAACTTTTTTAGCAGGAAATGAAGAAGTGAAATTTGCTGAAAAAATTGGAAAATACTTCAGAAATATCGAGCAATATTTACCCTGGGTTTTAAAAGGAAAGTACATCATCAGAACAGAAAACACTTTTCCTCACAGTTCGGGAATTGCCAGTTCCGCTTCAGGATTCGGAGCCATTGCAAAATGTCTGATGAAGCTGGATGAGGTTTTTTCAGGACGATCCTCCAAAGAAGAATCACTGCAAAAAGCATCCTTTTTAGCAAGATTGGGAAGCGGAAGCGCATGTCGGAGCTTATACAACGGATTGGTGGTTTGGGGAGAATCTGCGGAAGTGGAAGGAAGCTCGGATCTGTTTGCCGTAAAATATCTAGATTCTGAAATCCATCCCATTTTCAAAGATTTCAATGACTGGGTCCTATTGATCCATGAAGGACAAAAAAGTGTTTCCTCAACGGTAGGTCATGGTTTAATGAATACCAATCCGTATGCGGAAAGAAGATTTCAGGAAGCGAGAGAAAACTTTATTCCAATGAAAGAAATCCTGAAAAACGGAGATATGAAAAGCTTCATCCAATTAGTGGAGCATGAAGCACTTACTTTGCATGCGATGATGATGATGAGCGATCCTGCATTTATCCTAATGAAAACAGGAACACTGGAAGTGATCAATAAAATCTGGGATTTCAGGAGAGAAACAGACTTGCCGTTGTTCTTTACCCTAGACGCAGGGGCCAACGTTCACCTTCTTTTCCCTAATGATGGTTCCGAAGAGAAAATTAAAAGCTTTATTGAAACCGAACTATTACCGCATACTCAGAAAAATGGGGTAGTAAAAGACATCATGAAGTTTTAAAGATATGAAAAGAGCGGGCTTTAGCCCGCTCTTTTATTTACAAATTAATCTTCAGTAACCACAGCATCTCTATCTCCGTCCTCTTCTTTTCCTTCCCGAATCATTTCTTCAGCTTCCGCTTTTTCTTCCGAGGTGGCTGTTTCCACTCTTTCTTCCTGGGCATCATTATGATGATCGATAAAGAATTCACAATACACCGGCAGATGGTCTGATCCAAAATTTTCCAATGTTTTAAGCTGATTAATGAAAATATCCTCACTATGGAACATGAGATCAATTGGAAACCTTAACAGACGGTATTTAGCGTGGAAAGTGGAAACAAATGAACGCCCGATCCTGGGATCAATCAAATGGCTCACTTTTCTGAACAAAACAGAAGATTTGGACCAGGCCACATTATTAAAATCACCCACGACAATCACGGGTTTATGAATGTCTTTTACCCGTTTTGCCGTGCTCAACAGATCGCCGTCTCTTTCTTTTGAGGTATCTTCCTCTGTAGGGCTTGGCGGCGGAGGATGAACCCCGAAAAAGACAAAGGAAAAACCATCTTTGGTTTTCAGATGAATTTCAATGCTTGGAATATCATCAGCAACAAAATAGTGGGTTTTTGCATTCTCAATTTCAATTTTAGAATAAAAATGCATTCCGTATGTATTTTCCAGAGTTACTTTATGCTGATAAGGATAATCTTTCTCCAATACTTGCAGTGCTTTTTCCCAGTCACCATTACTTTCCATCGTCAGAAACATTTCCGGCTGATGTTTTTCTATAAGATTAATAAACCTGTGATATTCTTTGTTGAACTGGTATACATTAGCAGAAATAAAATGAATATGTTCGGAAGACTGATGCTTTTGGGTGTGCTTTTTAACGGGATAAAGAGGAGTATACCTGATTAGAGTAACCCCGTGATGAACAAACATGACCATTAAAAGGCCCTGGTAATACCACAGGTTTTCTGGTGCATCAATTAAAAATCCCAAAATAAACGTGATCACAATAAAATAAGTGATCTGTATCTTCCCGAATTCCGGAACCCGGAATATCCAGTGTGAATGCTGGATTTTAGGTAACACCGTTAAAAGCAGTAATAATACCGTTAAAAATAAATAAATAGCCCACATAGTTTTGCAATCTGAATACATAAAAATAAATTAATTCCGTAAAATCCCAATAACTTATTCTTTAAACTTTGTTAATTATAAAGGATTTGAATCAATTTTTTTCTATTTTTATTCGGTCATATAATTGAATGCAATGAATAAAATAGCCCTACTTATACTGTTGTTCAGCACGTTTTGCTTCGGACAGCAAACAACTCAAAACCAGGAAGTGGAAAAGCCAGTCAGAAACCTTTTTCTGGCCATGAAAAATGCAGATCCGGAACTTTTGAAGACTGTTTTTGCAGAAAATGCCATTTTCCAGACTATAACAAAAGATGGCACAGTGAAAACCGATAACGTTCAGAATTTTATCACCAGTATTTCCAAAGTTTCCAAAAATGATCTGGATGAGAGAATAACGATAGAAGCTATACATACCGACGGAAATCTGGCAAGTGTTTTTACCCCGTATCAGTTTTATTATAAAGGGAAATTCTCTCATTGTGGAGCTAACAGTTTCCAATTGGTAAAACAAAACAATGAATGGAAAATTCAATACTTAATTGATACGAGAAGAAAAGAAAACTGCCGCGAAATAAAATAAAAATGAAAATTCATCACATAGCCATCATCTGCTCAGATTATCAGGTTTCAAAAAAGTTTTATACGGAAGTTTTAGGATTGAACGTCATCCGTGAAGTGTACCGCGAAGAAAGAAAATCTTACAAGCTTGATCTGGCCATAGGAGACCATTATGTTATTGAATTATTTTCCTTCCCTGATCCTCCGAAAAGACCTTCGCATCCCGAAGCATGCGGTTTAAGGCATCTTGCTTTTTCTGTGGAAAATATCAGTGAAAAAAGGCAAGAATTAATGAAAAAAGGATTGAGCTGTGAGGAGATCAGAATTGATGAATTCACCGGCAAAGAATTTTTCTTTACCCAGGATCCGGATCAGTTACCGCTAGAATTTTATGAGTCTTATGCAGTGTAAAGATTAGTGAGCATATCCTGTAAAGAAGCTGATTGCCATGATCACTAATACAATGGATGAAATGATCACATACGTATAATCTTTCTCTTTCAGATAGCCGATTAAGGCAAAAACGATTCTCATCAGCGGAGTGAAGATCAATAAAAGAATTCCCAGCTGAATAATAGCCATTCCTTCTCCTTTGCATAAAGAATTCCAGAACTGTCCCCATACTTTTTCTGAAGAATTGCCGATATCAAAAGCAGAATAATTTTTAGGCATTTTAAAGCCCTCTAAGAAAAGTTTGATAAATCCGATCAGTGAAGTGATCACGGATAAAATAACACCTAATCTTAAAAGATTTCCAACGGAACGGTTCAGGTCAATATCGGTGAAGTTCTTTCTCATCTGAAACTCTGGTTTATCCCGTTATACATCATATAAACAGACAGAATGGTGATTACAATCGCAAAGAAGGTTTTCAGTTTTTTGGTTTTGGAAACCATTAAGGTTTTAGATCCTATAAAGCTTCCTACCACAACACCAATCAACACCGGTGCTACAATGACCGGAATGATTTCTCCTCTCTGGAAATAGATCAATGCTCCTGCAACAGCCGTTACACCAATCATGAAATTACTGGTAGTTGTAGAAACCTTGAACGGAAGTTTCATCATATTATCCATCGCAAGAACCTTCAAGGCACCAGAACCGATTCCTAAAAGACCGGACATGGCGCCTGCGAACATCATCATCAAAAATCCGGGAATGGTATTTCTTGCCGAATATTTTTTAATAATTCCGCCTTTATCGGGAAAAGTACCGTGTAATTTCAGTTTTTCCTCAAGGCTTCCTTTGATGAGCGGCTCCTGATGATCGGGTTTTCCTTTAAGATTTAAGATAACGGTCAGAAGAAGTATGCTGGCAAAAATAATTCCGATGGTATTCGGATTCAGCATTCCGGAAACCAGAGCACCCACAATAGCGCCTGCCGTGGTGGCAATTTCCAGGAACATTCCGATCCGCATATTGGTGAATCCCTCCTTAACGAAGGCAACAGCAGCACCGGAAGAAGTTCCGATCACGGAAATTAATGAAGCTCCGATCGCATAATGCATGGGAACGCCATAACCTAGTGTTAATAATGGAATAATGATAACTCCTCCCCCCAAACCCGTAAGTGAACCTAAAAGGCCGGCCGAAACTGCTCCAAGGAAGAGAATGATGATTTCTGACATGTTACAAATATAAAACTATTTGACGTTCTCTGCCAAACTTTAAAAAAAGATAATTTTAACGTATTTTTGTAGGCATAAAAAGCAATATGAAATTATTCTATATGATTCTGGGGGCAACTCCAAAAGGAAGAAATATTGAGCAGCATGATGTGTTTTTCGGGATTGCGGAAAACCTGAAAGAACTGGTTCCGTACATGAAGGATTTCTGGAAAGAGGCTGAGGGAAAAATTCATATAGACTGTTATCAGGAAGTGAAGTTTGCAGACGGATATGAAGTGAAAATTGCTGAAAGAACGAAAACCTCTTCTGAAAATCATTTATACTTTATCAATTTGGGTGGCTATAAAAAAGGATATTTTGAAGAATTTCATGAGCAGCACCTGATGGTAGGAAGTTCGATGGGAGAAATCGTGAAAAAAGTAAAGCAAACGGAATTTTACCAGACAATGGGCTTTGAGAATGCAGTCAGTCATATTGATGATAAGCATGGAGTGGATATTGATGATATTTTCAATGTGAATGATATTCTGCCGCAAGTCATGAAAGAAAAGTATTCTATTATACTGGAAAAATCGAATGCGGAAAATCAGGAAAATCCAATGGGATTAGGATATCTGAAGATCGATAAAATTTAAAAATAAATCTAGCAATAAAAATGAAAATAGGAATTTTGGGAGGAGGTCAACTCGGAAGAATGCTGATACAGAATGCATTGAAATATGACGACCAGTTTTATACACTCGATCCCGCTTCTGATGCGCCATGCCACAATATCTCTTACTTTACCCAGGGAAATTTCAACGATTATGAAACGGTTCTGAATTTCGGTAAGGATAAAGATGTGGTTACCATAGAAATTGAGCATGTGAATGCAGATGCTCTGGCTGAACTTGAAAGCCAGGGGATAAAAGTAGTTCCGAATTCTAATATTATTAAAACCATTCAACAGAAGATTCTTCAGAAAGAATTTTATAAAGCGAATGATATTCCAAGCCCGGAATTTCAGGTAGTTTGGAACAATGATGAGAAAATCATTATGCCGCTTCCGTTCGTACAGAAAATGAATACGGGAGGGTACGACGGAAAAGGAGTGCAGGTCATAAGAACGGAAGATGATTATCAGCATTTATGGACAGAGCCTTCTGTTATCGAAAGTCTTGTAGATATCGACAAAGAACTTTCTGTTATTGTAGCCAGAAATGAGGACGGGGAAACGAAAACATTTCCGGTAACCGAAATGGTTGCAGATCCGAAGTTGAACCTGTTAGACTTTAATATTTGCCCGGTTTTCCTGACAGAAGATGTTCAGAAACAAATTGATTCTATCACGGAAAAATTCCTGAATGCAATCCATTCTCCGGGGCTATTCGCCATCGAATTATTCCTGGATAAAGAAGGAAAGGTATGGGTGAACGAAACGGCACCGAGATTACACAATTCCGGCCATCAAAGCCAGGAAGGAAATGCCAATTCGCAGTTTGAGCAGATGTACAGGGTAGTGAAGAACCTTCCTCTGGCAGATACAGATACCATAACCTATAGCGGAATGTTAAACCTGGTAGGTGCAGAAGGGTACGCGGGAAAAGTTGTGTATGAAGGCATGGAAGACGTTTTAAAGCTTCCGAAAACCTACGTCCATCTATATGGTAAAACGGAAACCAAACCGGGTAGAAAAATGGGTCACATCAATGTACTCGCAGATTCCCGAGAAGAATTAATGGAGAAGCTAATTAAAGTGAAGGAAATGGTGCGAGTGATCGCTGAATAAATATAAAAAAGACCACGGAAGTGGTCTTTTTTATTTTCCTAAATCTTATTGAAGCCCATTTTATATAATCAATTCCTGTTAATTGGGTTTCTGATTCAGATCCCGAAACCGGATCTGAATCAGTTGTATTTTACTCCGAGAGTGTTACGAATTGGAGACAGGACTTCCATTTGGTTTATGATAAAATAGTTAGAAAAATAAATTCATCGTTTAAGGCTTTTTGCTTACTTCTAAGATGTCTTTTTTATAATTGTACTTCATATAACATTGTAAAGCAGGTGAATATACAGAAAATTCTTCCAGCTTACTGAACGGTGCATATAATTTGAAAGTACAGATATCTGTTGCGCTTATGAATGGCGTTGTTCTTAAATGACTATGAGTAGCCATTGTAAGGGTGCCGTTTTCTCCGGAAGTGAAAGCAGGGATAAGCCGTGAATGAAATCGTTTACTTGAAATAATATTTCCTTCCTTATCAGAAATGAATAAATAATCATTGCCAAAAGGTATCACTCCTGCCTGAGAAGCACCTGCAATCAAATAGGTTTTGTAATACTCATTAAAGGGAATAGTGATGATATTTAAACTAAAGCCTTCAGGAACACCCACTTCATATTTTGGATCAGATAACTGAGAAATAACTTTATCACGGATATTTTTGAGACTAATCTCATTCTGCCTTAGAGCTCTGGATGAAAAGACTTCTTTAACAGGTTTTTTTGAATTGTTTGTAAAAGCATATTCGGCAATCACAAGATTCTTTTCTTTATTCAGAAAAACAGTTTTAACAGTATCATTATTTTTATACGTTAAATAGGGACCTGAAGCATCTCGCAGCTTTTGATTTTCCTGTAAAAGGTCCGAGGAATTCCAAGAGGCATTTTCAAGTGAAAATAATAAATTTCCCTCTGCTTTAATAGAGTCCAATTTTTGTTGAATTTCTTTGTCAGAATATTGGGTGTCCTGTCCAAAAATACATAACGAAGTAAGAACTAGAATGAAGGTGATTATCTGTCTCATGAAACTATGGTTATTATGCACGAAAATACAAAAAAATCGGAATGAAGCAATCTGAATGATGAGATAGGGGGCAGCCGATTATTTACTCAACCCTTTGTTTCTTAAACATTTCAGGATTGTAATTAATGATAAACACTCCCAGAATAATTAAAGCAGCAGCTACAATAAATTTAAAAGAAATATATTCATCCAGGATCAGCCAGCTTAAGAATATAGAAATAATGGTATTGATGTACGCCAAAATAGAAACCTGTACGGGAGAAACTTTGGTTAAAGCATAATGGTAAGCAAAAAATGCAGCAACAGATCCGAAAGCAGCCAGGTAAAGCATTGCTGAAATACTTCTTGTGCTCCAGTTTCCGAAGTTGTAATTTTCTGAAAACAGAAACGCGAAAATAATCTGCACAATTCCGGCAAATGCAAACTGATAAAAAAGATTTAAAGAAATATTACCTGCTTGCAGATTCAGCTTTTTAGTATAAATGGTTCCTGAAGCCCATCCTGCGATCGCTATGAAAAGATAAAAGATTCCCATGGCATAATCCGGATTTTGCAAGTCGTGGATGCCATCCCAGAAAATGAAAAGTATACCGCTGAAACACATAAGAACGCCTATCAGCGCTTTAAAACTGAACTTTTGCAAACCAAGCGCCACACTTCCCAGAAATATCATAATTGGCGAACAGGCACTGATCAGGGAAGTCAGACTGCTCGTAACTGTTTCTTCGGCCACAGTGGTCATTCCATTAGCTATGATCAGCATCAGCAACGAAAAAATGATCTGATATCCTAAATTCTGCCATCCGATCCACTTAAGCTGTCTTTTATAGATCAAAACGAAAAACATGATGACTGCGGCAAGAAACTGGCGTATTCCGGCCACAAACCAGGCGGGAATGGTTTCTACCGCAATACGGATAGATAAAAAGGTAGTTCCCCAGACAATAGCTACAGTGAGTATGGCAAAAGTAAGTTTGTAATCTTTCAAAACATGGGTGAAATAGTACTGCAAAGATATCCAATCTTTATCGAAAAGGTTGTGGAAGTCCTATTTATAAAAACTATAGTTCAAATTATAATGTTAAGGCATAAAAAAAGAGTACAGTTTGTACTCTTTGCATTGTTAAGGCTCAAATCCACCACAGGTGTCATACGCTACACAGACCCATTTGCCGTTTCTGTAACAAAGCTGGCCTCCTGTACAATTGATACCGCCTACGATTTTCTTCAATTCGTCCTTTTGAAGTTTTTTCAGATTTTTCATTGTTTAGAATTTGATGTTTGTAGAACAAATGTTGTAAAAAAAATGGAAAGAATCAATAAATTTAACACAGTTTAACTCAGAGGCCGGACAAAATTATTTTGGTAATCTGCCTCAAAATGCTGCTTCAGAAGACTTTAATTTTTTATCTTTGAACTTCTAATAAATTGTAAAGATGGTAGGAATTATTATGGGAAGTCAGAGCGACTTACCAATTATGGAACTGGCAGCCGGATTTTTGAAAAGCTTAAACATTCCGTATGAGCTTACAGTAGTTTCCGCACACAGAACACCGGAAAGAATGTTTGATTATGCAAAAACAGCCCAGGAAAGAGGACTAAAAGTAATTATTGCCGGAGCAGGAGGAGCTGCGCATCTTCCGGGAATGGTAGCCAGCTGTACCACTTTGCCCGTAATTGGTGTTCCGATCCTGTCGAGTAATTCTATTGACGGTTGGGATTCCGTACTCTCCATTCTTCAGATGCCGGGTGGAATCCCGGTGGCTACTGTTGCTTTGAACGGAGCTTTGAATGCGGGTATTTTGGCTGCAAAAATTTTAGGAAGCGGTGATTCTCAGGTCGCGGCGCAGCTTCAAAAATATCAGGACTCTTTGAAAGATAAAGTATTGGGAACGGTGGATGATATTAAAGCACAGCATCCTAATCAATATGATAAGTAGAAAATAAAGAAAACGCTCCCAAATTAGGAGCGTTTTTTTTTATTTATAAGACTGAATATTAGTATCTGTAATATTCAGGCTTGAATGGTCCGTCTACTGTTACCCCAATATATTTAGCTTGTTCTTCGGTCAGTGTTTCAAGTTCAACACCTAATTTCTTAAGGTGAAGAGCTGCCACTTTTTCATCCAAATGCTTAGGTAAAGTATACACTTTGTTTTCGTATTTGTCTGAATGCTTCCAAAGTTCGATTTGAGCTAATGTCTGGTTAGAGAAAGAGTTAGACATTACGAAACTTGGGTGCCCTGTTGCACATCCTAAGTTTACCAATCTACCTTCAGCAAGAATAATGATCTCATTGCCATCAACGTTGTAAACATCAACCTGAGGTTTAACTTCGTATTTTGTAGAACCATAATTTTCGTTTAACCAAGCCATATCGATTTCGTTATCGAAGTGTCCAATGTTACAAACGATCGTTTTGTCCTTCATTTTTTTGAAGTGAGAACCTTGTACAATGTTGAAGTTACCGGTTGTAGTAATGATGATATCTGCATTTTCAATTACAGTATCCAGTTTTTTAACTTCATATCCTTCCATTGCAGCCTGTAACGCACAAATCGGGTCGATTTCCGTAACGGTAACAATAGAACCAGCTCCTCTGAATGAAGCCGCAGTACCTTTACCTACATCTCCGAATCCGCAAACAACCACTCTCTTACCAGCCAACATAACGTCTGTAGCTCTTCTGATCGCATCTACCGCAGACTCTCTACATCCGTATTTGTTGTCGAATTTAGATTTCGTTACAGAGTCGTTTACGTTGATGGCAGGCATTACTAAAGTACCGTTCTGCATTCTTTCGTATAATCTGTGTACTCCTGTAGTCGTTTCTTCAGAAAGACCTTTGATCTCTTTGGTTAATTCCGGGTATTTATCGAAAACCATATTCGTTAAATCACCACCGTCATCAAGGATCATATTCAATGGTTTTCTGTCTTCACCAAAGAATAAAGTCTGCTCAATACACCAGTCGAATTCCTCAGCGTTCATACCTTTCCATGCATAAACCGGGATTCCCGCAGCAGCAATGGCAGCAGCGGCGTGATCTTGAGTAGAGAAAATATTACAAGAAGACCAGGTAACTTCAGCCCCTAAAGCTACCAGTGTCTCGATAAGTACAGCCGTTTGGATCGTCATGTGAAGACATCCAGCGATTCTTGCTCCTTTAAGAGGTTGCTCAGCTCCGTATTCTTCACGGATTGCCATTAAACCTGGCATTTCAGCTTCAGCAAGAGTGATTTCTTTTCTTCCCCATTCTGCCAGGGAAATATCCTTTACTTTATAAGGAACGTATTGGGTTGTTGTTTCCATCTATCTGAAAAATTTTTCGCAAATTTACAAACTAAAATCCTGCTGACCAAAAATATGCCCCTTTATCGAGATTTTTCGGATGACAACGCCACCATTCTTGTATGGAAGTATGATGAGAATGAAGAATTGAATATCAATGAGCTTTTAGAGCCTGAAAATGCTGAAAAAGTGAAAGATTATCATCCTAAAAAGCTTTTGGAGGTTTTAATGGTCCGGAAACTTTTGAAAGGGCTGAAGCCGGATTCTAAAATCCTTTATAGAGAAAGAGAACCTTTCCTTTCTCCTAAAGATGCGGAAATATCCATTACCCATTCTTTTCCCTTTGCTGCTATAGCGATTTCCAACAATAAAATAGGAATTGATATTGAAAAGTTCAATCCAAAAATACTACGGGTGATCGATAAGTTCACCTATGAGAATGAAAGAGGATTTATTCCTAAGGATAAAGAAGATACATTTTATACCATTATTTGGAGCGTAAAGGAAAGCATGTACAAGATCCACCATTCCAAATACTGGTCTCTGAAAAAGAATTATGAAGTACGGCCATTTGAGCTGAAGCATCTTCATCATATCCAGTGCAGAGTATACGATGATCAGTTTTCAGATGAATTCAGGGCGAGGGTAGAGTTTTTTGATGAGTACTGCTTTACGATTGTGGAGGAATAGGCTCCGATTCGTTTCTGTATTTTTCAATAACCTTTCTTTGCTCTTTGGCTACGTCATAGATAAGTTCCAGAATATCATGAATATTTTTAAGTTCCGTTAAACGGGAAATCTTATCAGGATCTCTTCTGTCAACAATATCATTTTCTTCGATTTCCGTTTTTCTTTTTAAAAGAAGGTCTTCAAGAGAAGAATCTTCCGGTTCCAGACGGCTTTCCATTTTTAAGGTTTCATTGATCTTTTCTCCCTGTAATAAGTTGGAGATCTGCATCATTTCGGCTTCAATTTTTCTGTCCCAGCCTTCAAAGTCGATCTCAGGGAACTTTTTGTTGTCCTGTGCATATTGTGAGAAAGAAGCGGTATAAGCTGTAATAAGATGTGAAGTGGCTACAAACTGATGAACCACTTCCAGTTTTTTCTGCTGGTTTTTAGGCTCAGAAATCATCCTTTGGAAATTATCCGAAAGATTGGCTAAAGCAATGATTGCATTTTTACGTTTTACTTTGTAATCTTCAATATCCACATCATCCTGCATAAACTTAGAAATTACACTCTGGAAATAAATGAGATTGCACTTCGCAGATTTTTTCATCAGATCCAGATTCTGGGTGTGTTCCCATACCGGTAAGACTATGTAAGAAACAAGAAATGCAATAATTCCTGCGATCATGGTATCCACAATCCTGTCTCTGAAAATGATGTTCACGTTTCCGGGGCTCAGAAAATTAAAGCTCAGGAAAACGTAAATGGTCATGAATAAAACAGCCCAGAAATATTTTCCTTTCAATAGGCTGAAACATAAGATCATGCTCAACAATAAAATCGTAAATAAAATCCCGTTGATATGGATGAAATGTAAAATTCCATAGGCTATCAAAGCGCCGACAATAGTGCCATATAAACGGAGCAGATTCCTTTGTTTGGTAATAGAGTAGGCCGGCTTTAAAATAGCGGTAATGGTAATCAAAATCCAATACGTATGGCCTATTCCCAAAAACTGAAACAGAGAAAACAGATATCCGATAAATAGGGCAGTTGTAATTCTTATCGCATGCCTGAAATGAGAAGATGAAAAAGAAATATTATTTCGTAGTACTTTAAAATTAAGTTTCTCTTCATTAGGCATGAATTTCTTCAGGTCTAATCCTGTAGAAAGACTTTTAGCCAGCTTTACATTTTGAGAAAAGACCTTATAGATCTCATTGATTTCCTTAGTAATTTCATTGATGCGCATTAAGATCTGGCGCAGGATCATGAAATTTTCCAGATTGTCCGGAGAAAGCTGTTTATTTCTAAGTTCGAAATAATTGTAATTAAGATTTTTAAGTTCAAGTTCCAGGTTAAACATCGGTTTCGCCCGGGTTCCACTTTGAAGAGCAATCCCGATATTGGTGATTTCTTCTGAAAGCAGATTAAGGTAATCATGAATATTCACCAGGATCATACTGTCCTCAAAGCTTTGCTGAAGTTTCTGGTAATCACTTTCGGAAGTCATTAATTTTTCATGAAGATCCATGGAGTTAAGAAACATCAGCATCAGTAAGCGGCTGGTTGTAGTTGACTCATTAACAATGGTTCTTGTTTTGAAAACGGTTTCGCGGGTTTCTTCCTGAAGATTTTTAATTTCAATCTGTTTGGCGATCACCTGTGAGGTAAGCTTATCAAAATCCGGATGCTTTTGATAATAATTGGCTTTGATTTTTAAAAATTCAGCTAATTGAAGATAGTTCTCTCCAATCATCTGACTTGCCAGTTTATAAGGCTGAATAGTGGTTACAATAAGGAAGATCAATAAAAACCAGATGCAGCCCGAAGCAAAGATCAAGAGACTTTTTAGAATGTTACTTCCTGTAAGATGTCCGTCAATAAAGATTGCCAGTACAACTAAGGATAAAGATCCTACAGCGGCTAACCGTTGTCCGTAAACTCCTATCAGGGAGAAGAACATTCCAAAAACAATGATTTCGAGAAGGACAAGAAGTTTAAAATTCATGACCAGACTTGCGATCAGTGCGACGATCACAAAACAGAAAATAGCGAACGCTAATGCATTTCTTCTCCGGATGAAAGGGCCCGGCTGATCCGTTAAAGCCACAAAGCTGGTTCCGAGAGGAAAAAGGAAATAATCTTTTAAAATCCCAAAATGGGCAAGAACTAAGCAGGGCAGAACAGTAGCTAATGTAATCCTGATGGCAGAATATACATATTGGCTGGTGACAAATTTTTTAAGTTCTGCTGAATAGTTCATACTACAAAAATACTTATTGAAAATAAAAAAAGCCTCATAAAAATGAGACTTTTCTGAACTTTTATATTATGTTTTTTTAATAATCTACGTTAGAAGTTTCATCTCCGATGTTCCATGTTAATCCGAAACGAAGAGTGTTATCCAAAGCAGTATTAATTTTAGACATATTAATTAGGTAAGAGACATCAAGTCCGAAAGAACGGTATTTTAATCCGATACCTGCAGTAGCGAATTGTCTTGCTCCCTGCTCTTCACTTTCATGGAAGTAACCACCTCTTACGGCGAATGCATTGTCATAAGAATATTCAAGACCTGCACTGTACATGATGCTGTTCTTATTTTTGAAAGATTTTCCGATACCTTCCATTACCCCTACGTTAGGAATTTCATAGATAGGCTGTCTTGTATTCGGATCCATTCCTACAAATTCAGATCCCGGAACTAAGATTTTAGAACCTTCAACGCTTAATCCGATTTTGTTTACATCATCCAGGTACATATCGTAACCAACCCCTAATCTGGCCATCGTAGGAAGATAAGATCTTGATTCTTCATTTCCTGTATAATCTAATTTAGGACCTAAGTTCTGAATAGCAAAACCAGCGTTCAGCTTTCCGTCATATCCTCCGAAACTTGAAAATCTAGGAGAGGTATAATATCCTGAAACATCTACTGCAAATGTATTGGCCGGTTTGATGGTGTTGTCTGTGTTGAAGCTTCCTCCTAAGTCTGAACGGATGAATCTACCGGTTACGGCCATAGAGTAAGAATCAGAAAGTTTTAACCCGTAAGCAACGTCAATCGAGAATTCATTTGGTTTTGATGTACCCATAGGAGCTACTTCATTACCCACCAACTGAGTTAAGTCTACTTCCCCCATGTTGAAATAATAAATACTTGCAGAGATCGTAGATCTTTCTTCCTGGCCTAAAAATTTATGGAATGCACCATATAGTAAAAATACATCATTGGTAAGTTTTCCCATGTAAGGAGTATAGTTGACCCCTACGGAAGAACTTGTTCTGCTAAAAGGATATTTCGCTGCGTTCCAGAATTGAGAAAATGCATCCGGCGATGTAACTACACCTTGATCTCCCATACCTCCCGATCTTGCATCCGGTGCGATTCTTAGGAACGGAGCTCCGGTTAATACTGGATTTACTTTACTTAAATCTTGCGAATAGCCTAAAAAACCAGCACTTAAACCAATTCCTAATAACAGTTTAGTAGTTAAATTCATATGTTGTTTTTTATATATTATCAGTTTTTTGTTAATATTATTGTCTATGTTATTTTAAAATTATTTCAAAAGTACCATTTTTTCTACAGCTGTAGCACTTCCTTTGCATTTTTCTTGATTTTGACTTTTTGCAAATATCTTAAAAATATACGTACCTTTTGCAACTGTATCACCAAAATCGTCTTTTCCGTCCCATTCTATTGCCTGACGAGGCGTTCTAAAGCCCTGTAGGAAGGGTTCTGCCACCACAGCCTGCGATAAAGTTCTTACCAATTTTCCTGTTATTGTATAAATCTGCACATTTACATCCAGAATGTCATCACAATTATGCTCAAATTGAATGTAAGTTTTGTTTGTAAAAGGGTTCGGCCAGTTCAATGGTCTGTTGATGATCAGATGCTGGTCGGACTCATCCTTAACTTCAAAATTTAACGTAGCAGTCGTAGAATTATTGTTTATATCCCAAACTTTAAATGTTAATTGATGTTGCCCGATTGCCAAATTTCTGAAAGGGTAGGTTACATTCCCTTTCTGATAATCTGCCAGACTTGGGTTCAAACATCCGTTTCCTTCTCCTGAAGCAAAGAAATCATTCAGAACAATGGTGTTGATAATCTGCCCGTCAAGGTATACCGTAATGTCGTGCCCAATTCCGGATCCCGTGGAATTAATTCCCGTATCATCGGTTACGCAGGCAAGAAGCATCGGATTCTGGTCTGTGATTCCACCGTCGGCAAAATTGGTGTTGTTCATATATAATTTTACTTTAGGAGGTTCATTGTCATTAATTCCATTAGGGTTAATGTCTCCTACCTGCACAGGCTGGTTATTGAACACGTCGGTCGCTTTATTATCGGCATAACCTAAAATTCTTCCTTCACCTACTGCGTAATTGATATCTTTAGGGACATAAAACTCTACAGTAAATACACCATTTACAGCTGTTCCCGAAGCTTTTACAATAGCACTTCCTTCTTCAGTATAGTTTAAAACAGGTAAACCGCCATCATTGTTCAGGGTCTTTTTATTCAGTCTCTTATCAAAAATGTTGATGACAACTCTTCCGTTGAAGCTTGTATTAACCGTTCCGTTAGGATTATTGATGTGTCCTTTTACCTTTACGAAATCCAGTCCTCTAATAAGCCCTGGTACCGGAGTTTCAATATTATCGATTACTAATAATCTTTGTGGTCTGCTAAGTTTCATCGCCGGATCACCAAGGAAGTTTACCTTTAAGTGATTAGAATCACTTCCTCTGATTTTTTTAGCATTAAGGTGAGCATCTCCTAAACTTACAAAATCATCGTTCACCAATCTAAAGATTTCTCTGGTATAAAGAGCTGTGAAATCTATACCATAACCAATTCCTACGGCACGGCTTGAAGTAATCATCGTAGAAACCCCTCCTTGTTTTAGTTTAATAAACTGTTCGCCTGCTGAAAACGTTCCAGGTTCATCCCAAAGGGTAAATTCGCAGGTAATTGTTGAAACAAAAGGGAATCTGCTGTACACATTCGAGAAATTATTGGCATTCTGAATCTCATCTGATGTTAAAACCCTTTCCTGTGACCATCCGTTGATCCCTCCATGTCCGAAATAGAAAAGATATAAGCTGTTTCCTATATCATTGGAGATTGCCTGGTTGACCTGCGGATATCTTTGCCCTCCGGCTGTACTCTGAGCTTGGAAAGCATCCAGGTAAAGTTTCCTTACATTATATTCCTTCATAGTATTCCCAGGTTGTTCAAAAACGCTTACCAAAGAATTGTTCATGGTAGTATGGAAAGGAATAGGATTCGCAGGATCTTCATTATGATCGTCGTCCACCACGAAATCCAGTTTCATACGCCATTCCCCAAATGGTGTTGACTGGCCGGATAAGGAATTGTAGTAAGCCAGCGTTTTGTCCATCATATTGGTAGCTTCCGTAACATTGGCTGCAGGAATTCTTCCCACAGGCAGGTCCGGAAGGTTATTGGTAATGAATGATGTCGTCTGGGGTTTTGTCATTACAATATAATCATCTGTAACAAAAGAGCTGACAAAATCATTTGATTCTTCACTCTGATAACTTGAAACGACATTGGAGTTATTAGAAATCCTGTTTTTATAATCGTAAGAGGTGTCTCCCAAGATGAATACATACTTTAATGCTCCCAGAGGAGTGTTTAGCTTGGTGACAAAATCTCTTATTGCGGTAAGGTCTTTGCTTCCGCTGCCAAATTCTTCATATATCTTATTAACATCTACAACCTGTACGTTATAATTGTTTTTGGTCTGATGATAATTCGCCAACCTTTGTGCCTGCCCCAGCATTTCAGGAACCGTAATGATCAGATAATCCACATTTTGCAATGATGAAAGATCCTGATTCGCTATTTTTCCTACAATTTGAGGAGTGAAGGCTGCATCGGCCCTGAATGCCACAAACTCATTGTTGAAATTAGGATCTGACGTGGTATATCCGAAATTGAAAATTGTATTTCCGGCAGCTTTATTAACCCTTCTGTTGGCATTGGTAATGTCGGTAACATCCCATATTTGTTCTACTCCCGAGGCATTGGCTACACTAAATCCATAATTGGTATTGCTTCCGCTTACAAGAGAAAAATCCCTGAAACTCATCTGGGAACCATTGAAGGCTAGATTGTCCTTGTACTGTACTTCAATGTAATCTAAATAAAAACTTCCATTCGGGTTGGTGGCAATATTCGGTTTAAGGTTAAATGAAATTTGTGTTCCGGATAAATTCGTAAGACTTCCCGTGTATCTTGCCTGATAATAATCAAAAGAATAGCCCGGGCTATTGGCAGGAACGGAGATAGTAAGAGGATTTTGGTTATTAATATCAAATCCGATGGCATTTTGCTGAGATTTGTATGCTATTACCTGTGCCCTGTATCTTATTTCATCTCCTGCCTGAACAGGTGAGGCGGTAGTGAATGTCACCGTTTTATCCGAAATAATAGGAGCATCCTCTACCCAGATCCTTCCTACTTTCAGCAGGTTTTTCTGGTCGTTATTGATGAACTGGTAATTGTCATATCTTGTAATTAAAGTAGCGGGAAGATTAGCATCCACATCCTGTACCCTTTTTCCCGGTCCTTTATCTACGTTAATATAGTAATAGGAAAAATCTTCATAAATATTTTTAACGTTATTGCTTCTGTCACTTCGGGTATCGTTTCTTTTAAAGCCGTTTCCGTTTGTGGTGTCGTAAAGATTGTAGCCGTTTGGTCCCTGAGCATAAAAAAGGGCATAATCCCCGTCATTCCATACCCCGTCAGTTTCACCGATTACCTGGATGGCATTTTCCTGCAGTGCGCTGTATTTCACATTCTGGTTGTGCTCCGGAAGCATAATGCCCCCATTTCCATAAATTCTGAAATTTTTAGGGTTTACCGTCGATGGATTGATTCCAAGATCCTTTAAAAACTGAGTGGTAATTTTAAAAATACCGGATTTGTCAACTTTTATTTTATAGAAATTTCCGCTGGATAGAGGATTGTTGGTAGTTCCCACTTTATAGGTACTCCCAAAACTGGCGGGAGCTGAAGTTTCAGAAACTTCGAATGATGTTAACCGCTGAATTCTTCCTTTTACATTCTTAAACAGGGAAACATTGATGCCCGCATATCTTTCTCCTTCCAGATAGTAATAAGTGATATCTGCCACATCGTAATCAGGAAGCAGGTCTTTGTTCATATCATAAAGATCCCTGGCGGAAACTGTTTCCCACACAGGATTTGAAACTTTTAACTGCTTTTCTCCTATTTTTTGTTTTGTTTGTATAAAAATGTTATTTTGGCTGAAAGAAAAACCTTCATTTTTGAAATTCGGAAGATTTAATTTTGTATCACCAAAGTCCAGTATTTTGGAACCGCCCCATTCAATGGTTGTTCTTTGAGCGTAAATTGCTGAGACAAAAGAGATTAGAAATAAAATCGTAATTTTTAGTTTCATATTCGTTTTTGAAATTTCTGAATTACAAAATAAATGAAAATTTTATAATTAAATTATAATACAATAAAATTAATTTGTTATCGTTTTTCAAAAAAATCAAATCTTTACTTGATTTATTGAATAATTTATTTTTTCTTTGTACTTTGAAAATATTTATATCGACTATGAAAAAACTAAAGTTGTTTTCATTAATAGCATTAAGTTCTACACTTGCATTAACCAGTTGTGGTGGATCAGGTACTAGCAAAGGTGGTGGTACTAAAAAATTTGTCAGCAAAACGGGTTGGAAACCAAACGAAAAACAAGGTTGGTTTTTTGCAGGAAAGCAACAAAAGCAGAAAGGTTGGCCGGGAATGGTATATGTAGAAGGTGGAACTTTTACAATGGGATTAGTGAAAGATGATGTTATGCACGATTGGAATAACTCTCCTCGCAGAATGCAGGTAAGTTCTTTCTTCATCGGGGAAACAGAAATTACTAACTATGAATACCGCGAATACCTTACATGGTTGAAGTACGTATTCCCACCAAGTGATCCTAGCTTTAAGGAAATTTATAACGGGGCATTACCGGATACCTTATTGTGGGATAACAAATTATCCAGAAATGATTACAATGAAACGTATTTCCGTTCTCCTGAATTCGATTATTATCCTGTAGTAGGGGTTTCTTGGACTCAGGCAAACAGATATTGCGAATGGCTTACAGACAGAGCCAACGAAAAAGCTCTAATGCAGGCCGGTATCATTGCTAAAGATTTATATATCAATGAATCTAATAACCAGGGAGGAACTGCATTCAATATGGATAAATTCAAATCGAATGATCCTGAAATGCAAGGATATATCAATGAGCAGAGATTGCAGCAAAGAACAGGTTTAAAAACTACAAACCAAAGACTTCTTGCGGCTAACAGAGCTCCAAGTGCAGCTATGGTTCAGAAATTCAGACTTCCTACTGAAGTAGAATGGGAATATGCAGCCCTTGGAATGGCCAAAAACAGAGAGTACAACCAATATATGGGTAAGAAGCCTGAAATCGAAAGATTAAGAGGGTCTAAGGGAAGAGATAAAGGAATGTACCTTGAAAATTTCAAAATGGGAAGAGGTGACTATTCTGGTATCGCAGGATGGAAAAATGACGGATCTGCAAGAACTTCTGACGTTAGACAATATCCTTCCAACGATCTTGGAATCTATGGTATGTACGGAAACGTTTCTGAATGGACTGCTGACGTATACAGACCAATCATTGATGATGATATGAGTGATTTCAACTACTATAGAGGAAATATGCCTCAGGCTATTGTAAGAAACGGAGACGGAACTTACAAAATGGTGGATGAAAGCAGCATTAAATATGATACTTTGGCGGATGGAAGATTGGTTTACAGAAACTTGCCTGGCCAATACGAAAGAGAAACTATTGCTGACTACAGAAACTACAGAGACGGGGACAGACAATCTTCTCTTGAATATTACAGAGCCGGAGATTCTACTTCATCTTTCAATATGTACAATGCTCCTAGACAGACATTTATTGTAGATGGAAACGGTAAAGTAGTAATGCAGAAAGATACTAAAGAAAGAACATCTGCCATGACGAATGACATCAGAGTGGTAAAAGGAGGTTCTTGGCAGGATACAGCATATTGGTTAGATCCGGGTCAAAGAAGATATAAAGACCAGAACAGAGCATATGGATGGATTGGATTCCGTGTAGCTCAGGATGCCAGAGTAAGCGATAAAGGTAGAACAAGAAGATAATATTATCAAAAATACTTATAAAAAACCTTCCGGATTTCCGGAAGGTTTTTTTATTTTTGAGCCATGAATACAGAACAGTTTTATCCTTTATTTTTAAAGTCTAATAAAGTGACCATAGACAGCAGGAAAATAGAAAAAGATGATATTTTCTTTGCTTTTTCGGGAGAAAATTTCAATGCGGCAACATTAGCTGACAAAGCCGTGGAAGATGGAGCTTTAGCAGTGATTGTGGAGCAGCAGGACTTTGAGAATAGGGATAAGAATATTTTCTATGGTCCTTCTACTTTACACTTTCTTCAGGATTTGGCCGTTTACCATAGAAACATGCTGCAGATTCCGGTTATCGGGCTTACGGGAAGCAATGGTAAGACGACAACCAAAGAGCTTATTCACGCTGTTCTGTCGGAAAAATATAATGTTCAGTATACCATAGGTAACTTAAATAATCATATCGGCGTCCCACTCACCATTCTTTCCATTAAATCGGGGCATGAAATGGCAGTTATAGAGATGGGAGCCAACCATCAAAAGGAAATAGAGCTTTTATGCAGGATTTCCCAACCTGATTATGGCTATATCACGAATTTCGGAAAGGCACATTTAGAAGGTTTTGGAGGATTTGAAGGCGTGGTCAAAGGGAAATCTGAGCTTTATGATTTCCTGAAAGGTCATCATCGAACTATTATCGTCAATGAGAATGATAAGATCCAAATGGAAAAAACGCAGGATTATAAACATACAATCACTTTCGGTAAAGATAGTTCGGACTACTATTTTGAATCTTTTTCAGAAGAACATTGTGTAGGGCTGGTTTACCACGAAACAAAAATGCTGTCCAGGCTTACAGGAGAATATAACTTTACGAATCTTTGTGCAGCGGTAAGCTTAGGCCTTCATTTTGGAGTGGAAACGGGAAAGATAAAGGATGCTGTTGAAAAGTATACACCCACCAATATGCGTTCTCAAATCGTGAAAAAAGATAACAAAACACTGGTTTTGGATACCTATAATGCTAACCCGAGTTCCATGACCGCTTCATTGAATAATTTTATTACGTTCGAAGGAAGCAAAACCATCATCATTGGAGATATGCTGGAGCTGGGAGAAGAGAGTGCAAAAGAACATCAAAGCATTCTCCAGTTAGCCCATGATCTGGGTTTTGATGAAATTATAACCGTAGGGAGAAACTTTAAAAACGTTAATTCCTCAGCAGCCTCTTTTGAAAATACATCAGAATTAATAGACTATTTGAAACTTAACAAAATTCAGTCTGAAAATGTTTTGCTGAAAGCATCAAGAGGGATTTCACTGGAAAAGGCGGCAGAGTTTATTTAGTTCTGCTGTTCCAGAATTCTTTAATGATCAATTCTATATTTTTGAAAGTATTGGAAAAGACTTCGTTTTCTATCTGAGAGACGTTCTTCCATGCTACTTCTGTAATTCCTTCTTCGATTTGAGGTTTTGAGGTATCTTCACCGTTGAAATTCATGTCGAACCAATGCGTGCATTTCAGAATTTTTTCGCCGTTTCTTTCCACATAGATATGATAAGTGGTATTGATAAACCGTTTGAGTTCCACATTTTTTAATCCCGTTTCCTCTTCGATTTCCCTTACGGCAGATTCTTCCCTGGATTCACCTTTCTCCATTTTCCCTTTGGGAAGATCCCATTTGCCAAGTCTTCTGATAAAAAGAATTTCCTGATCAGGATTGCTTACAATACCTCCCGCAGCTTCAATTATTCTGAATAATTTTTGAAAATCTGACCAGATTTCATCAAGATGTTCACCAAATACATTCAATTCCTTTACAGATGTATTTTCAAGAAGATCGAGTGCGATCTCTAAGCTTGTGACGTTTTCGTATCTAAGCGTTTTTTCTAAGTTTTCAGATTGCTTAGACAGCAATAATTTTTTTTCGTTCACAAAAACTTTATACATATATTTGTAAGAATTAGAATTTAAATACAAAAATAAAAAATGAATTTAGAAGGACGAAAGATTATTGTCAATAAATCATCTAAAGAGCTTACAGAAATATTGAAGTCTCCGGAAAATTATAAAGATTTTATGCCAGATGGGCTACAGAAATTTGAAACAAGAGAAGACGGTTTTAAATTCGGATTACAGGGAATGCCGGAAATCGCATTGAAAATAGACGAAGTAAATGATCAGAAAGCGGTTTTGAAATCTGCAAGTTCAAGTTTAGACTTTTCATTGACTGCCACCTTAAATCCTGTGAATGAAAACCAGACGGAAGTTCAGATGCTTTTTGAAGGAAAATTCAATCCTTTCATCAAAATGATGGTTGAAAAACCTCTGCAGAACTTCATCAATACGTTAACGGATAAGATCGAAGCTTATAAATAAACAAAAAACCTTCATTTATTGAAGGTTTTTTTTATATCATAATTCCCGAACAATGATCGCCGGAACTTCCCGTTGCAGAAGAAAGAACATTGATATTATTATTTTGTCTTAAAACCCCCATAAAGCCAAAAATCAAAGCCTCTTTATAATCTATGATTTCTTTTTCTGGAATGATGATTTCAGTCTGAGTTTTCTGCTTTATCTTTTCAATTAAAAAAGAATTGTATGTTCCGCCTCCGGTAAACAGAATGCTTTTAAGGTTGTTTTCATTGATCACTATTGAAATCTGATGGCTGATGTGCTCCGTAAAAGTGGCCAGAAGATCTGCACCTTCAAGACCATGCAATAAAGGAAAAACAAACTCATTACACCATTCAATACCTAATGATTTAGGGTGAGATTGTTGATAAAATTCCAAAGAATTAAGTTTATCCAGCAGCTGGCGGCTGACTTTTCCGGATCTTGCTAATTCTCCATTCTCATCAAAATTTTTGTTGAATTGTTGGGCAAGTTTATTTAAAACAATATTCACAGGAGCAATATCAAAAGCGATCCTTTTACCATTGACTTTTAACGAAATATTGGAAAATCCGCCCAAATTCAGACATGCATCGTATTCGGGAAAAAGAAATTCATCTCCAATCGGAACCAGAGGAGCTCCGTTTCCGCCCATCAAGACATCTTGTGACCTGAAATCGTACACTACAGAAATTCCGGTTTCTAATTTAATGGCTCTTCCATCTCCAATCTGTAAGGTAAATTTCTTTTGCGGCTGATGGAAAACGGTATGACCGTGAGATGAGATTAAATCAATATTCTTCAGATCATTTCTTTGAATAAAGCCTTGAACCTGTTGCCCCAAATAAAAGCCATATTCGGAATGTAATTCCAATAAATCTTCTGTATTCAGATGAATGGCATTTCCGAGCTTTTTCTCCCAGAAAATGGGGTAGGGAACGGTTTCTGCTTTTAGGATTTCAAAACTCCAGAGATGATCCTTTTTCTCAAACCTGGCCAAACAGATATCCAATCCGTCCAAGCTTGTTCCGGACATTAAACCGATAGCCTGTGAAATCATATAAGGGTTATTTTTGTTTTTCGGAGAGTTGTTTGGTACTGAAATCACCGGAATTATTGAAGAAGGTATATTCGGAAAAGTCATCTTTTGCCGTCATTCCGTTAGCTCCGACCAGGGTGGAACCGTCTTCCATAGTTACATATACCGTGTCTTTGGTATAAATACGGTTCTTTTTCTGATCCCAGTAAATACTCTGCATGGCAAATCGCTGGCCTTCATTGGTAGTGATTCGTACATCACCTTTAGCTTCATAAAACTTTTTATACTCAAAAATCCGGGCATATTTAGCTGTGATCTTTCCGGGAACTTTAGGTTTTTTCTTATCAAAAAACTGAATGTTGATTCCTTTTTTAGCAACCACATAAGGGCTGTCTATCAATTCGTACTTTTCAATAATCGGAGCCGTTGCTCTTAGTGTTACAAAGCCGGAATCACGCTGGATGATTTTGGCATTGTTGATGATCTGTGAAGGAAAATTCTTATTCTGATTGGCACTTGCTTTGGTAAGATCTTCTTCACAAGAAGTCAATATAAAAAATATAGCACAACTAAAAAGGTATGCTATATTTTTATATGATATGTTTTTTCTGAACTTCATTCTAGTTATACAGGGTTTTTCTGAACCATCTGTCAGCAAAGTTAAAGCCAATTCTGAAATTAATGAAATTCTGATTGATCAAATTATCTTTCAAAGTACCTCGTTTTCCAACTTCTAACCCAAGCTCAAGTCCGCTCATCCTTGTGATGCTGCTGTTTTTGAAAGGAAGAAGAACCCCTGCGGAAACTCCAAATTTATTAATGTTGTGACCTGCAAGCTTTAAGTTTCCTTTTTCATAGAAAGCTCCGTATCGGTATACCACCCTTGAGAAATAGCTTCTGAAGTTATTATAGTTGGGAAGATACCATCCCCCGGCGGAAATCCTGTAAGAATCTTCGAAATCAAAAGTGCTTCCGAAGTATGAAACCGTTTCACCTTTTTTATAATCTCCCTGTAGGGATACAAACCATTGGTTTTCGCTACCGTACCCGATACCCAAGGAAGCCTGTAATGGTAAAAGGTTTTTAGATTTAGTGCTTTTCTGCTCAATGATGGTTTCACCGGCTTTTACCTCTCCCGTAGTATAGTAATAGGTACTGTTTGTATAATCAGTTGTCATATTACTCGAATTTCCAAAAGTGGTCGTAGCACCAATGGTCAGCTTACGGTCTGTACTCGTATTTAAATGCTGGTAACTTGCCCCAAGAGTGAAGTTGAAGTTTTTAATTCTGTTCTTGGTTTCATAGCCATTGATTAACTCTGCATTGGAAGACGCAAGCTCATTGATATCAGATAGGTTTCCGAAATATAGGTTAGCCCTCACTCCCACTGCGAATTCCTGGTTGATCTTATATGAAACTGCAGCCTGAGCTGTGTTCAATGTACCAGTTCCTCTAAAACGATTTCTTACTTCCGTCTCCGTACCATCTTCATTCTTTATAATTTCAGAATGGAGGATGTCATAGCTTTTTGAACTGTACGGCTGATAAGAAAGTCCCATTTTTACCTTTGGCGATAAAGGAAAGGCTAATGAGATATTGGATAAATACGTAGAATGTTTGGTAGACTTCGTATTATTATAATCGGTTTTAAAATAATTGTTTTCGTTGGTTGCTTCCAGTTTGATGCTCGTAAGTTCAAAATTGGCATTATTGGCCGGATTGGCAAAGTTAAAACTACTGGTGAAATCACTTATAAAAGCTGTGGATATACCACCCATGGAGGTAGTTTCAATCGTATTATCATATTTTACATCTCCAATTCCGTAAGTTGCATAAGGAGAGTTACTCAAACTCTGTGCATTTAGGAAGTACCCGACTGATATGAATGATAGTACAAAGATTTTTTTCATTCTATATTTTTAAACAATGCGCAAATATCTTAAATATTAATGAATTGTAAAAATTTCCTGAGGTTAAAGTTTGTTAAGGGGAAAAAGTGAATTGTTAATGGTCAACAGTCAAGTATAAATAGGGAATAGAGTACATCACCAATTGTAAAATGAGAATCATTAATTTGTATAATAATTCAAGATTAATATATTAATATTCAAGGTTAATAAATTATCCCTTTCACAAAATTCTTTATCTTTGAGGCATGAATTGGGAGAATATTGCCGGACAGGAAAACCTGAAAAAACTTCTAAAAGATAGTATTGCAGAAAACAGAGTAAGCCATGCCCAGCTTTTTGTAGGAAAGGAAGGGTACGGAACATTGCCTTTGGCTTTAGCCTACGCCAAAGAAATTTTAAAGGGAGAAAATGAACATGCGGCTTCCAAAGTTGAGCATTTGAACCATTTGGACCTGCATTTCAGTTTCCCAGTATATACGGATAACAAAAATTCACTAAGCAAAAATAAATTCGATGAATTCAGAGAAATGATCCTGGCTTCGCCTTATGCAAGCTACGATGACTGGACGGCATTTCTGGATTCGGAGAATAAGCAGCTTTTTATTTCTGCGGATGAGGTAGATGATCAGAACCAAAAGTTTTCACTTAAAAGTTTTGAAGGGGGAACCAAAATCCTGATTGTCTGGAGAGCCGATAAGATGAATATTTCCGCTTCCAATAAATTCCTTAAATTCCTGGAAGAACCCCCTGCGAAAACCCTTATTCTTCTGACTGCTGAAAATACCAATGATATACTTCCCACTATTCTTTCCAGAACCCAGATTGTGGAAGTTCACAGGATCAATGATGAAGATGTGGAACAATATATCAGGAAGAATTTTTCCGTTTCAGACGAAAAAGTAAAAGAAATTATTCATGAAGCTCAGGGAGATTTGAATGAGGCTGTGAAGCTTCTCAATTCCGGAAATAAGAATGAAGAATTTGAAAAGTTATTCATTCAATGGGTCCGGGATGCATTTCAGGTAAAAAAGAGACCTGAATTTCTTAAGAATATCATTTTCTGGGCCAGAGAGATATCCGGATGGAACAGAGAGAAACAAAAGAACTTTCTTAACTATTGTTCAGAAATCTTCAGGCTGGCCTTACTTCAGAATTATCAGTCCGAAAGTTTGGTATACAAGAAAATTGATGCGAACGGCTTTAATTGGATGAGCTTTTCAAAGTTTATAAGCGGAGCCAATATTGAAAGTATATTGGAAGAGATTAATACTGCTGATCTTCATTTGACAAGAAACGGAAACCCTAAGATCATCTGGACGGATTTAGGAATAAAACTTTCAAGATATATTCATAAAAATGTATAAAAAAGTCCTGACAATTTCAGGACTTTAATTTTACGGTTAAGCTGCTTTTTTCACTTTTGCAGCTGTTTTTGTTTTCGGCTGACTGTTTTCGGCAGTTTTAGCTTTAATATCACAAGATTTGTGATGATCGCCACATGCCTTTTTATCTTTTACGGAACATTCTTTTTTGTCCTTTCCTGCACAGCACCCGGCTTTAGGAGTTTCCTGTGCAAAGCTGAAAGTGAACAATCCGGCCACTGCCAAAACTGAAATAAATTTTTTCATAATTCTTTTAATTTTTGATAAATATAATCATTTTTTTGATTATTTACGTATTGAGATGATGTTGGAATTCCTGCATTTCCTTTTCCATGAAATCAGGCCTGTTAAGCTGGACTCTCAAGGATTCTATATTTTTGACTGTTGTTTCCAATGCTGTTCTGAACCACGGAAATTCCTGGCTCAGAGAAGTGAGTTTTGCCATTGCTCTCATACTTTCATTGCTGTTGGCAAGCTTTATGGCATGCTCATACCTGAAAAGGGGACAATAGTAATATTCTTCTGATATTGTATCCCATTGATTGAGGTCTGCCTCTGATGTAACAAGAAATGCCATTGCAAAAACAGAGGAATCCAGGTAATCCTCAGAAAACAGAAAACATTCGAAAACGCTTTCCGTATCTTCCCTTTTTATTTTTTTGTCTAAAACGTCATTCAGAATTTGATGTGATCTTTCTTTTTCTGAATGATCCTCTGATAAATGGAGCACGGAAGCATATTCTACCTTTACGGCATCGTCATCAGGAAAATTCTCATAAGCCGCCTCCATGTATTTTCTTGCTTTTTCATTTTCCAAAAGTGCTCTGTGCATCTTTGATATGGATACCAGTTCTTTTGCATTTAAGTGTTCTTTCTGCAATAATTTTTCTTTGAAAATTTCCAAAGCCCGAAGCGGATATCTGTCTTTCACAAACCGCTCTATAATTTGCCAGTCTTCCAGCTTTTTTACCTGTGAGTCATCCCAAAATCTATACAGCAGGGACATTCTGTCCCATTTAGATTGAATACCCAGCCATTTGCCGAATAATTCTCCGTATGCCATGTGAGGCGGATAATTATGGCCTTGATCATCCTTAATCTCAATATTGATTGATAGAGCAGGGTCTGAATAATATCTTGCAAAGGCCTCTACAATTTCGCCGTCAAAGTTTTTTCCTGCTTCCATAATAGCCAGAAGTTCATCTGGAGGTAAATTAGAGAGGTTTTTATTGTCAGATTGATTCTTCTTTTTACCTCTGAAAAAGTCCATTATTCCCATAGTTTGTTTTATGCAAATATAATATTAATATTAAAAATAAATTAAAAATCAATCAATCGTTTGATTTATTTAAAACATTGTGTAAATTTGCACCGGAAAAATAGAAATGAAATGATTTCAAAAGAAGAGAATATATTATTTGCTGCAGAAAAGCTCTTTGCAGAAAAGGGCTTTGAAGGAACTTCCACGCGGGAGATCGCCAAAGCAGCCCAAGTGAATATCTCTATGATTTCCTATTATTTCGGTTCAAAAGAAAAATTATATGAAAAGCTGGTGGAATACAGGATGAATGAAGGACAATTTTTTTCAAAAGATATTCTGGAAAGAACCGATATCAACGAATGGGAAAAAATAGAAAAAGTTGTGGAACAGTTTGCAGGAAGAGTAAGAAACCATAAATGTTTTTACAGAATCATGCAAAGAGAGCAGCTGCATACAGAAAATCCTCAGATCGTAGAATTTCTGAAACAAACCAAAATGGGTTTCATTTCCATGTATTCTAAAATACTGGAAAGTGGATTGGAAAAGGGAATATTCACCAAAAACCCACCCATTTATCTCCTGCATGCCACAGTGAGCGGAACTTTGTTTTATGCTTCCAATGCTAAAGAAATGTATAAAGAGTTTCTCCACAATACAGAAGAAGATGAAATCTTTGACGAAAAATACTACACGGAACTTAAAAACCATATAATATACTTACTAAAAGACCTTTTAGGTTATGAAGAGAATAAATAACTCAGTTATTGCATTATCCCTTTTTATTGGGATTGCCTATGCCAATGCCCAGGAGAAAAAACAGCTTACATTGGATGAAGCCGTGCAAATGGGAATACAGAACAGTAAAAATCTAAAGATTGATGCTGCCAAAATAGAAGAAGCGACTGCGGATCTTCTGGAAGCAAAAAATAGACAGCTTCCGGATCTTAAATTATCAGGAAGCTATATGCGGCTTACCAATGCAAAAGTTGATTTAAAATTTCTGGGAGAATCAGGGGCGGGAAATGGTGAGATGACAGCTCCGAAATCTGTATTTCTGGGTCAGGCAAGCTTATCTATGCCTTTGTATGCAGGAGGGAGAATAAAATACGGAATTGAATCTGCAAAATATCTGGTAGAAGCGGCAAAGCTAAGTACTGAGAATGACAAAGTTGCCATTGCCTATAATGTCGCGCAAGCTTATAATAATTTATTTAAGGCCAGCCAGTCGATCAAAGTGCTCGAAGAAAACCTTACGGCTTCTGCCAAAAGAGATGAAACTTTTCTTAAGCTGGAAAACAACGGCGTTATTGCAAGAAATGACCGTTTAAAGGCCAATCTTCAGACTTCAAACATTGAACTTCAACTTTTGGAAGCTAAAAACAATTACAATATTGCCAATATCAATATGGATTTATTGTTAGGCCTTCCTGAAACGACCGAGCTGGAAGTAGACCCCAATTATATTGATGAATTCCAGGATACTAAACCCGTAAGCTACTATCTGAATGAGGCTCAGCAAAACAGGAAAGACCTGCTTTCGTTAGATCAGCAGAGAAAAGCAGCGGCATTAGGATCCAAAGCGGCCCAAGCGGAAAATTACCCCACAGTGGCCCTTACAGGAGGATATGTTGCGGCAGACGCTCCGAAATTTATCACTATTTATAATGCCGTAAATGTAGGCGTAGGCATTTCTTACAACCTGGCTAATCTTTGGAAGCAAAATTCAGCTTTAAAGCAATCCCGTGCCAGAGAAATGCAGCTGGAAGCTACTAATGAATTATTGAATGATAATATCAAGCTTGAAGTGAACAAAGAATATCAGAACGCCGATTACTCCAAACAGAGAATTACCGTTTTCGAAAAATCAGCGGTACAGGCTAATGAAAATTACAGAATAACCAAAAATAAATTTGATAATGGTCTGGCTACCATGACGGAGCTTTTAGATGCAGATGCCGCACAGATTTCAGCCAATGTAGGAGTGATCAATGCTAAAGCAGATGCAGCGTTAGCATACAGAAAACTATTACAAACAACAGGAACTTTAACAATTAAATAAGAACGATACCCAAGATGGAAAATAATAATACACAAGTAACCGAACCTAAAAAGAAAAAAAGTCTAGTCTTCCCGATTATTTTAGCAGCTGTAGTTATCGGTGGCGGAATTTACGGATATAGAGCTTATTCTTACGGACAGACTCATGAAGAAACCGATGATGCACAGATCGCTTCTAATATGGCACCGGTAATTTCTAAAATTTCCGGCTATGTAGCAGAAGTAAAAGTAAAAGACAACCAGTTTGTGAAAAAAGGAGATACTCTGATTGTCTTGGATAACAGAGACCAGAAAATGGCACTGCAACAGGCCGAGGCTGCTTTAGCAACAGCCAAAAGCAATATTTCTACAGCTCAGGCTACGACTACGGCAACGTCCAAAAATATCAATACTTCACAAGCGGCTGTAGCTACCGCGAATGCGCAGATTGAAGCAGCCAAGGTGAATGTATGGAAGACCTCTCAGGATCTGAAAAGATATGCCAATCTTGTAAAAGACCATTCCATTACAGAACAGCAGTACGAACAGGCGTTAGCCGCCAAACAATCTGCGGATAAACAACTACAGGTTCTGGTGGATCAAAGAAACCAGATCGCACAACAGACAAGCGTAGCTTCATCACAGACAGCGGCAAGTTCTCAACAAATCACCGTAGCGAATTCTGTAGCTAAACAAAGAGAAGTGGATGTGGAAAACGCAAAGCTTAACCTTTCTTATACCGTAATTGTTGCTCCCGAAGACGGATTCGTAGGAAAAGTTCCGATTCAGACCGGGCAATACCTGCAGGCAGGAGCTCAATTGTTCAGCTTAGTGAAAAATGATCAGAAATGGATAGTCGCCAACTTTAAGGAGACTCAGGTAGATAAAATGATTGAGGGACAAAAAGTAAAAATAGAAATCGATGCTTTTCCGGACAAAATGTTTGATGGAGTAGTGGCATCTTTCTCTCCTGCAACAGGTGCTACATTTTCAATTCTTCCTCCGGATAACGCAAGTGGAAACTTCGTAAAAGTAGTACAAAGACTTCCGGTGAAAATTGATTTTGTCAACCTGGATAAAAGTATTGCCCAAAAGCTGAGAACGGGAATGAACGTGAAAGCTGAGGTTATTTTAAACTAAAAGGTATCATGTATTAGCGTATAGTGTATTCATGATGGATGATCAATGGAAGTGAACTTAAGCAAATCAAGATCATTAATACATGAATACATTTTACACTCGTACATATTACAATCCTACATAATATTATGCAAGATTCATTAGTAGAATACGGAGCCCGAAGAGTCATTATTACCATTACGGCGATTCTTTGTGCTCTGCTTGAAATTGTAGACTCCACCATTGTAAACGTTGCTCTGAACGAAATGAAGGGGAATTTGGGAGCTACCCTTTCTGAAGTAGGTTGGGTAATTACCGCCTATGCGATCGGTAACGTGATTATTGTTCCTATGACGAGCTGGCTTTCCCAGCAATTTGGTCGCAGAAACTATTTTGCGGCTTCCATTATCATATTCACCGTATTTTCATTCCTGTGCGGAAATGCCACGAATATATGGGAACTGGTATTTTTCAGACTGATGCAGGGAATCGGTGGGGGAGCTTTGCTGGTGACCTCACAAACCATCATCACCGAATCCTATCCGGTAGAAAAAAGAAGTATGGCTCAGGCCATTTATGGTCTGGGAGTAATTATCGGGCCTACTTTAGGTCCGCCATTAGGAGGTTATATTGTAGATAACTACAGCTGGCCCTATATTTTCTATATTAATATCCCAATCGGAATTGCGGCAACGTTAATGACACTTCAGTTTGTAAGAAGCCCTAAATATGCGGAAAAGCGTAAAGTTTCGGATGTTGACTGGTTAGGAATTGCTTTACTGGCACTTACTGTCGGTTCATTGCAGTTTATCCTGGAAAGAGGACATGAAGAAGACTGGTTTGAAAGCGGAATGATCGTTACATTCACCACGACAGCAGTTGTCGGGTTCATATTATTCCTTTGGCGGGAACTTACCTTCAAATATCCTATTGTGGAACTCCGGGTATTGAAAAACGGAAATTTGCGGATCGGAACGGTAATGTCATTCGTCTTAGGATTCGGATTATATGGCTCAACCTTTATCGTTCCTTTGTATACCCAAAGTATTTTAGGATGGACGGCACTTCAGTCGGGAGCATTGATGATTCCTGCGGCATTAACAACCGCTTTCATGATGCCTATTATCGGAAGACTGCTTACAAAAGGAGCCAAACAACAAATTTTGGTTGCCTTAGGCCTGTTCATTTTCTTTATTTATAGTTTCTGGGGATATAAAATTCTGACCCCCGATACCGGAAAAGATGCTTTTTTCTGGATGCTGATTGTAAGAGGGGCCGGATTGGGACTTCTTTTTATTCCGATTACTTCCTTATCTCTAAGTACACTGAAAGGACAGGAAATCGGACAAGGTGCTGCCTTTACCGGAATGATGAGACAGCTTGGGGGTTCTTTCGGGATTGCGGCAATTACCACATTTATTGCTAATGAAAGCCAAAAACACCGGGTAAACTTACTTTCCCATCTGGATGGCAACAGTTTTGACGTACAGCAAAGATTGAATGGCTTGAAAGCAAGCTTTATAGCAAAAGGAATGACACCGGATGCAGCAATGAACGCGGCCTATAAAATTCTGGATCTATCCGTCACTAAGCAGGCAACGGTACTTTCTTATATGGATGTATTTCTTTACCTGGGAGTCATATTCCTGGTTTGTATTCCATTTATCCTGTTCATCAAAGAACGGAAAAGCAAAGAAAAATTAGATTTAAGTGAAGCGATGCACTAAATTATAAACCTCCGGACTTCCGGAGGTTTTTTGTAGAAATTTCAGGCGAAAATTGTTGATCTGCTGACAAACTGTTGTCAGTAAACAGCCTTATCTTTATGCAGAATTTAATATAACAGAAAGTATATTGCAATGAGTTATTGTTTAGCGATAGACAGGATGCAGCCTGAAAGCAGAAAAGAACTGCATAAAAATTATCACGATAATCATTACGGGTTCCCTATTCATGACGACAATGAGCTATTCGGAAGACTGATTATGGAAATTAATCAGGCCGGCTTAAGCTGGGAAACCATATTAAAGAAAGAGGCCGGCTTTAGAAAAGCGTATGGTAATTTTGATATACAGAAAATTGCCGCCTATACAGATAAAGACAGAGAAAGGCTTATGAATGATCCTGAGATCATCAGAAATAAGCTTAAAATAAACGCAGCTATAGAAAATGCCAAAACAGTGATTGAACTACAGAATGAGTTCGGTTCTTTTGAGAAATGGCTGGAACATCATCATCCCAAAACCTTGCAGGAGTGGATGAAACTCTTTAAGAAAACCTTTAAATTTACGGGTGGTGAAATTGTGAATGAATTTCTGATGAGTATTGGGTATTTACAGGGAGCTCATAATGAAAATTGTCCGGTACACAGCAAAATTTTGCAATACAACCCGATGTGGAAAAATAGTTAATACAAAAAACCTCCGGATTTTTCGGAGGTTTTTTAGGTAACTAATCAATTATGTCAAATAAGTCTATTTATTTAAATATTTTTTCGGATAACAATTCCGCTATTTTTCTTTTTTCATGATGTGAGAAGCAATGCATGGAAAAATTAAGTCTGGATTCCTCATCCGAATTTTTAATATGAATACTCAGGGTATTATTTTTGATTTTAAAATCATTGATATCATCATAAGGAATATCCAGGAATTTTACAGGGGTCATCATAGTATGCTTGAGAATAGCCTGTTCCCTGATCGATAAATTCTCCGGAGAAATATTCAGTTTCAAATAGGAAAATTTTACTGTAATAGCGACAAAAACAAGTAATGCCAATAATAGAAGCATGAATATCTGGCTGTACAGATTATTGAATTCTATAATAAAAAATACGGACAAAAGCATATAAAGCAAGATGGCTACTGAAACGGAAACTATATTTTTTCTGATCACAGTATTCCTGTTGTTCTTTTTCATTGGGTCTGAGTAGTTTAGTATTTTTGTGTGGTTTGAAATGTTTAAAATGATACGGTGTATTCATAGCTGAAAGCCGGAACTTCAGTATGGGCAGATCTTCTACAATGTTCTGTGCAAGCTAATCCTGCTTTGCGGTTTTGTGCGTTTAAGTAAAGCTGTTTTTCATAAATTTTAATTTAATATGGATTTTAAAATGTGTAAATATCTATTAATTGTGAATTAATTATAGTTTTAAATTAATAATATCATGTTATGATTGAAAATTTCTCTGTTTGATTTTTATATTAACTAAATATTACGCAACTTATTATGTAAGCCGGATGTTAAAATTAAATTTTAACGGATATTAACACCAGAAATGGGGCAGACCGGAAGAGTCCACTAAAAAAGATATAGTCGTCACAGGAAAACTCCTTACCATCAAAAAATAACAATCTCGTGAACGTTCCAGTATAATGGAAGTTCCTCTCATAAAGCCGTTGAAATTATTATGAATTGTTGGTGAGGTGTATCCTTACTTTTTTATTCAGCGCGTCAATGTTGAAATAAAAAATCTTCTGGAAATATGCTCATTTAGGAATTTAGTGTGAAATTTCAATTGTATTGATTTTCTGATGTTCCTTTCCCCACTTTTCAAGTTCTTCAATAATCGATTGTAATTTATATCCGATAGGAGTAAGCTCATACTCAACACGAGGCGGAACTTCCGCATATACGGTTCTGGTGATGATTTTATGGTCTTCCAGCTTACGAAGCTGAAGAGTAAGCATGCGTTCTGTAATATTCGGAAGTTTTTTTCTCAACTCGCCGAATCTCAGTCTTCCGTTGATGAGATAACAACAAATTGCCAGAGACCACTGTCCGCCGATAATATTGGAGGCATATACTTCAGGGCACTCATCGGCAAGCGCTTTTTTGTTGGCAAAATGGGTGGAGGTTTCCTTTATTTTAGTCATTACTTACATTTTTTATAGTACCCTACAATTGGTATCTACTGTTGATAGGGTAAGTTACAACTATTATTTTTGTAAAAAGAAATTTCATAATGAAAACATTAGTTATCATCATTCACCCTGACATTAAGAACTCTGTGATCAATAAAAGATGGATGAACGAATTGGAAAAATCCCCTGACAAGTATACTATTCATCAATTATATCAGGTGTATCCTGATGGAATTATAGATGTGGTAAAGGAACAGCAATTAATAGAATCATACGATACCATTGTATTTCAGTTTCCTTTTTACTGGTTCAGCAGTCCGCCACTTTTGAAGAAATGGTTCGATGAAGTGCTTTTATACGGTTGGGCTTACGGAAGCAAAAGCGGTTATAAGATGGGAGGAAAGAAAATCGCTTTAGCGATCACTGCAGGAATTGATGAGGAAGGGTACAGTGCATCCGGGAAATATAAATACACGATGAAAGAGCTTACCACTCCTTTTGAGCTTACTTTTGATTACATCAAAGCAGACTACAAAGGAAATTTCGTTTACTACGATATCGAACGGAACGCTTCCGAAGAATGGATTGAAAGAAGTGTTCCGATGTATCTGGATTTTCTTGAGGGGGTGAATATCAAAAAATCATCTGATGGTTAGTTCTGACGAAGATATTTCTTGTTAAATTGTTCTAAATCTATAGCTTCTTCCTGAAAATATTCTTTAAATTTATGGGAAAGTTTTTCTTCTTTGAATTTGATAATGGTATAACCACTATCAAAAGCAACGATTTCCAGATAAGATTTTTCAAATAAAAATTGATTACTTTTCCAAACATCTATATCTTCTGAAGATAATCTTAAAAGCAAATTTAAATCTGGATTAATATTTTTAGGGACTGCTAAAATAATGCCCCAGATAATTTGAGTTCGGGAATTAAAAAGAACTTCAAACTGTTCTCTATTTAAAACGAAAATATCCTGGTCAAAATGAATTGGAACTATATCATCAGATATAAAATCCAGATCAGTTAATATCCAATCGTATTCAGTTAGCCACTCCCAAATGGGTTTTAAAGTTTCAGCTAGATTAGTATGAAATTTTACAATTTTTGTACTTCTGATTACCCAGTTCATTGTAATCACATTTTTAAAACCGTATTTATTCTTCTTTCAGCTTCTTCTTTGGTGATTCCATTATAAAAATCATCTACAAATTGGTGGTCATAATCCTCATATGGGTAAATCAGAGGTCGACCAATGCTATTGTTTACAATTATTTTGGTGGGAATATTGATAGTTGATTTATAATCTGGTAAATAATTAGAAAACCATCCGGAATAGGTAGCTTCAAACCCTTCGTTATTATAGTTTTCTATATATTCATTAAAATTTTTTTCACTCAATGTAACCCAAACTCCATAGTCAAGGTTCTGGCAATTCTCAATGACTTCCTGTATAAGGACTACGCGTATGAATCTATCTGTTTGTTCAGGGTATTCAATGATACAGAGATCTGATGTCAGCTCTGCGTATTCCAACTGTTCATCAGTTAAATTCAAATAATGGGAAGGCGATGAGTAGACAATTGCAGGCCACTCATTATGTTCTTTTCCACAACATTTACAGGTAAATTTCATACTTGAATTTTAAAGTATTCTAAAATACTCATTTTTTCTTTATCCCACCGTTTTCGTATCCTCTTCCTTCAGAATCTTTTTCTCCTTCATGGAAAGCATCATTCTTTCACATTTATAGCGTTCCCAGTCAAAATTATTGAGAAAATCAAGAGCTGCCTGGAAACCACGGTTGAAAAGCTCTTCTTTTTCATCTTTTTTCATGAAGAAATTCAACCAGTTGCTGGTTCCGCAATTTACAGTTTGAATACTGAAAAGATGATAAAAAGTATGTTTGGTAAGAAATGTTTTGTCGTTGAAACCTTTTAATGTTCCGATAATATTCCCGGCAAAAGAAAATGGTGTTTTTAAAAGTTCTTCGCTTGTTTTTCCTTTCTCGGAAAGAATATCGGAATCACTGGTCAGCTGTACTCCGAATAAGGGCATTCTTGGGAAGAAAATGTCACTGGAATGGAAAAGATCGATAGGGAAGTTAGATATACTTCCGCCATCTATGAATACACCCACGGGATTGATATCTTCCGGTTTCGTGTTCATCCAGAATTTCCAGGCATACTTTACAGAATCATCGGTTTTGTCGATCATTTTTTGAAAAGGTTCAAAGAAAAAAGGAACCGACATGGAGGCACGCACAAACTCTGCAGGACTTATTTTTTTTAATTCCTCTTCAGACCAATATAAGTTGGCCATAGTTGGCAATTCCACTTTTACCTTCGCATTGATGTCTGTGGTGATGACAATATATTCCGACTTTAACTGATAAAAAGGATTGTTCTTATAATAATCATTGTTTACGGCACTTTCATAAAAAATTTTATACCGGGTAAGATCAATATGTTCCAGATTATTCACTTTAATTTCCTCAATGCCGTTTAATGCTATTGCATAATATTCCATTCCATTTCCATACCGGTAATTGAGGTTAAGCTTCTGCTCTTTCTGAACAAATTTTTCATTGAGCTCAGCTACGGTTTTGATTCCGAAGCCTTTCATTACATCCGTCATTTGGTTAAGAAATACATTTCCCGGATTGAGCCCGCTGTTCTGCCTTTTAAAATCATTATAAAATTTTTTGGCACACAAAAAAGTAATGAAGACAGGAATTAAAGGGATAAGAAAAAGCAGCTTTGTACGCAACGAGGTTTCGGAAGGAGTCGCAAAAGGAATAATAAGAAGAATGATCATGATTACGGCAGCAATAATACCATTGATTTTCAGAAAATTCTTATTATTCAGCATGGCATGAATGATGGTTTTTACATAAGGTTTCCCATCCATGAAATCTGAAAAATCCCAATTGAATAGAATGTCCTTGATCACATCGCTTTTCGCTTCTTCTTTGGTTCGGCATGCCGCAATCAGCATGGTATTGATTGCTCCCGCACTGGTTCCCGCAATTTTCAGAAAACGGATCCCGAAAATTTCCAGACCATATAGGTAGCCGACGAGCGCGCTTCCCCAGACTCCGCCACCTTCCTGTACAAACTCTACATATTGGTTACCTTCCGCATCCAAAAGGTCTGAAAACTCTTTGGATGAAATATTCTCATGCAAAGCAACGAGTTTGTCTTTAGATCCTTTAGAGAGGAATTTCTCTTCCAGAACAGTGTTTAATGCTTCGGTTTTCATAGGTCATATAGTGTTTGTTGGTTTTGCAGCGAATTATATCCGGTGAAGTTTAATTTTTACTTAACATAATATATTTGCTACTGTTGACTCATTCGTTTTATACTATAAAATTAAAGGTAATTTATTTTCAAAACATGGGTGTTTTTACCCTAATGAGTACGTAAAATCACCATTGTTTCCTTCTCGCATAAATAAATGTAATAATCACAATGAGTGCCATTAAACCCAAGGTGAAATAATATCCGTTCTTATGATGAAGCTCTGGCATATTGTCGAAATTCATTCCATATAATCCGGCAATAAACGTTATCGGTAAAAAATAAACGGAGTAGATGGCCAAAACTTTCATGACCTGGTTGGCTTTTTGGTCAGACAATGCCAGAAACATGGAAATAAGGTTGGTGATCTGCAGATTCAGATGATCAAAATCGGCCACCACATCTTTGTGCTTATCTTTTAAGTCGAATACTTCGGAGTCCTGTAATCCAAGTAGTCTAAATTTATCGATCGCATCAGTGGAAATCGTAAGGACTCTTGAATTCAAACCAGATTTTCTTTTCAGCTTATATAAACGCCTGATCTGGTTGGTGTGATTGGTATTTTTAAGGAAAATCTCATTTTCAATATTATCCATCGTTTCCATGAGGCTTACTGATTCATCATCAAAACTCTTCATTACCAGTAAAGCGATCATTAAGGCAACTTTTTCCGGAGAGGCTTCCATATCTGTTCCGGAAAGCTGGTTTTTGGTTTCAGTGATGCTTTTGGTTTTCATCCTGTGAATCGTAATAATCGTATGATTAAGAAGGAAAATCCCGATTTTGGTGCTGATATCGCTGATGGTATTGAGGTTCTTTCTTTCGAGCTCGGTGCTTTCACGTAACAGGAAGAATTTTACATTTCCGTCCTCTTCATACTTGGGAAGGTGATTCGGATCCAAAGTGTCTTCCAGAAGAAGATTGTTGATCTCATATCTTTCATGAAGAAATTTCAGGTCTTCCACCGTAGGAGCCTCCACGTCTACCCATTCACATTGGGAATCTCTGTATATCGTATTAATTGGCATAAAGTAAAAATACTAATATTTTGAAAAACTATGTGTTAAATAAGTTTTATCTTTGCCAAAATTAAAAAACTATATGATTAAAAGTACAATAAAAGGAATCGGATTTTATGTTCCGGATAATGTTGTAACGAATGATGATCTAGCAAAATTAATGACTACAAATGATGAATGGATCACCGAAAGAACAGGAATTAAAGAAAGAAGACATAGAAAAAACAGGAATGATTCCCAGGAAACCAGTGCTTATTTAGGATTCAAAGCCTCAGAAAAGGCCCTTGAAAAAGCCGGGTTAACAGCTAAGGATATCGACTATATTATTTTTGCTACCCTTTCTCCGGATTATTATTTTCCGGGATGCGGCGTTTTGCTACAGGATATGTTAGGTTGTGATACTATCGGAGCTTTGGATGTAAGAAACCAGTGCTCAGGGTTTGTATATGCCGTGAGCGTGGCGAATGCTTTCATTAAATCCGGGACTTATAAAAATATTTTGGTAGTGGGAGCGGAGATTCATTCTTTCGGACTGGATTTCTCTGATGAAGGAAGGGGAGTTTCCGTAATCTTTGGTGATGGAGCAGGAGCCATTGTTCTTTCCGCTACAGAAGATGAAAATGCAGGAGATATTTTAGCAGTGAATATGCATTCCGAAGGGAAATATGCTGATGAATTGTGTACACAGTTTCCGGGTTCCAAATTCGGCTGGAGCGACAGAATGAGAAAAGAACCTGAAAACGTAACGAACAAAGAAGTATATCCGATCATGAACGGAAACTTCGTCTTCAAACATGCGGTAACAAGATTTCCTGAAACCATGATGGAAGCCCTGAATAAAGCTGGAAAAACGATTGAAGATCTGGATATGTTCATTCCGCATCAGGCGAATTTAAGAATTGCCCAGTTCGTACAGCAAAAATTTGGATTGCCGGATGAAAAGATTCACAACAACATCCAAAAGTACGGAAATACAACAGCAGCTTCTATTCCGATTGCTTTAAGTGAGGCGATTGAAGAAGGAAAGATCAAAAGAGGTGACCTGGTCTTGCTTTCGGCATTTGGAAGCGGGTTTACATGGGGGAGTGTTTTATTTGAATATTAATCGAATTAAGAAGCAAATTGCTATCATATAAAAGTCTGCAGATTTCTGCGGACTTTTTTCATTGAACCACAAAAGCTTTATGAAGAATTATTTAAAACACTTTAGTAGCTTAAGTTTAAAAGTAATATTTGTTTAAAGTTCACGTAAGTTGAAAATCAAAGATTTTCAATAAAAAAATGTGGTCTTATTAGCAATGCTATAATAAAACTTAAAAACTAATGTGTTAAAGCTTTTGTGCCTTTTGTGGTTCAATTATTAATAAAAAATCGCCGGTTAAAAACTGGCGATTTTTTATTAAAGGCTTTTCAATAGCTTTTCAGTGTCTGAATAATCCTGTCCGGTACTTTTCGCCAGCTCAATGGATTTCTCTGCCCAAAGTTTAGCATTCTTTTTATCACCAACTTTATTATAAAGATTGGCTAGAGTATCTGTATTGGCATAATTCTGATTTTTCTTTACAGATTCCTGCGCCCAGGCTACCGCTTTTTCCAAAGAAGTTTTGTCGTTAACATTTTCAAAGAAATTCCAGGCGACAGAATTCAGTTCGTCAGAACTTGCAGCGGAATAATCTTTATAAGTTTCTAAAGCCAGCTTTTCATACGTTGCAAAATCCTTCTCCTTTAAAGCTCTATTCGATTTTGCTTTTGTCAGAATTTTTGCTGCTTCTTCTTTACTTAAGAATTTCTGAGTTTCAGTCATGAAATAGTTGTCATTCCAGGTTTTGGCATCGGTATTATACGACTTTTTAATAACTGTATTTAGTTTAATGTTCTTATCGAACTTTTCATATTTATCTGCAGGTAAAATTTTAGTGATCTCTGCTTTCTTTTCCTGAAATATCTTATATAAAGGGCTCTCTGTACTTTGTGTTGCGGAAAGCAGCATCTGAATATCTTCCTGATTCAGCTCTGCTTTAGCCTTGAAATAGCGGTCCAACACTTTTCCGGCAAATTCAGCATCATTATAGATGGTTAATCCGGCAAGATTTTTTAAAAATTCAGGATCTTTTTCTCCTTTTTCGAACTTTTGTTTTAAAGCAGTTAGTCTTTTATTAGGATCTTCCGCATCTTTTGCGAATTGGATGAAATCATTTTCCTCCACATACCCTAAAGTTCTGTGTACTTCCTCGCCATTTCCGTTAATGAATAGATAAGTAGGGAAGGCTTTTACATTGTATTTCTTGGCAATATCAATTCCTTCTCCTTTTTCCATATCAATTTTGGCATTGATGAAATGGCTGTTATAATAATCGCCTACGGATTTAAGCGGAAAAATATTTTTTACCATCAGCTTACAAGGTCCGCACCATGAAGCATAAGCATCAATAAATACAAGTTTATTTTCTTTTTTCGCTTTGGCTAAAATAGTAGCGAAATTGCTGTCTTCAAACTGAATTCCCTGTGCAAAGGCAAAAGCACCGATAAACAGAGAAGAAAATATGGTTAATTTTTTCATAATACTTTTTTATTGGCTACAAATGTAATAATTATGTAAACACATAAGTCGTTCTGCAGTGAAAATAGTTACAGAATGTCCATGTTTTTTAAAGAGCAAAAAAAACCGCAGCTGAACTGCGGGTTTTAGTCATTTACTTTGTTTTTGTACTGTCGATTTTTATCGTATCAGAAGGAGTTACAGGTACAGGTTCTGAATGCGCAACCGCCGTATCTCCCATCGTATTTCTCATAGAGTCTTTATTACGACTTTCTTTAAATTCTTCTCTTTTTTCTTTGTTCTGAGCACAGCTTCCTAAAAATAGTAAGCCCAGGACTGCTCCCATCCATAGTTTTTTCATAGTAATTATTTTAATGTTCGTATAATCAAATATAATGATTATCGGATAAAGGTAAAAGATGTTTGTTAAACCTGAACAGTTAGCAATACACTCAAAAAATCCACAGAGCTTTCATCTGTGGATTTTCCATTTTACGTTAAACATATTGTATTTATTTAACAGGTGTTGTGGCTGCAGAATCCATCTTAATCTTAATACTGTCAGGATTGGTCATTTTCGTAGTCATTGTATCTGTCGTAGCAGGCGATACATTTTGTCTCGTATTGTCTACTGCTGTCGAATCGGTACTACTTGATGACATAGAGGATTCTTTGGTTCCACAACTTACTGCGAGTAATCCTAACCCAAGGGCTGCTAACATTAACTTTTTCATATTATTTATTTTAGGTGTTTGGTGTGGTAAGGAAAGTCCAATAATTATTCCGAAGAAAACTTTCGGCATATTAAAAAAAAATAAATTGATTTAAAGTTTGTTAAATAAAAAGCTCCGGAATTTTCCGGAGCCTATATTATTACTTATTATGGATTACTTATCCTAAATACGGATATCTATAATCCTTAGGAGAAACAAAAGTTTCTTTGATGCTTCTTACTGAAGTCCATCTTAGCAAGTTCATTTTAGAACCAGCTTTATCATTGGTTCCTGAAGCTCTTCCTCCACCGAAAGGTTGTTGCCCTACAACAGCACCGGTTGGTTTGTCATTAATGTAGAAGTTCCCTGAAGCATTTTCCAACGCTTTGAAAGCTTCATTGATGGCATAACGGTCTTGTGCGAAAACAGAACCCGTTAATGAATATGGAGAAGTGGAATCTACCAGTTTCAATGTTTCTTTCCAATCCATATCTTCATATACATAGATGGACAAAATAGGCCCGAAGATTTCTTCCACCATACTTTCGTAATGCGGATTGGTCGTTTCGATCACAGTCGGGTGGACAAACCATCCTTTAGAGTCATCACATTTTCCACCAATCACTACGTTGGCTTCGCTGGACATATTGGCTCTTTCAATATAGCCTTTACATTTTTCAAATGAATTCTTATCGATGACAGCATTGATGAAATTGGACGGGTCTTCCGGAGAACCGATCTTGATGGAATTTAACTGAGTTTCCATTACTTTTTTCACATCTGCCCAAAGAGATTTAGGAATATAAGCTCTTGAAGCCGCAGAACATTTTTGTCCCTGATATTCGAAAGCACCTCTTACTAAAGCAGTGGCTACAGCCTCTACATTAGATGAAGGGTGAGCGATTACGAAATCTTTTCCACCTGTTTCTCCAACAATTCTCGGATATGTTCTATAGTTATGGATATTATCTCCGATCATTTTCCACATTCCCTGGAATACTCTTGTAGAACCGGTGAAATGTAATCCTGCAAAATCAGGATGTGCCAATACTTTTTCAGCTGTTTCCTTTCCGTCTGTGAAGATCATATTGATCACTCCGGCAGGAAGACCTGCTTCCGTTAAAACATCCATAATAACTTTAGCAGAATAGATTTGCTTATCTGAAGGTTTCCAAACCACTACGTTTCCTAACATTGCCATACAAGTAGGAAGGTTTCCTGAAATCGCTGTAAAGTTAAAAGGAGTTACCGCAAAGCAAAATCCTTCAAGCGGTCTGTATTCCACACGATTCCAGATTCCATTATCAGAAACCGGTTGCTCAGAATACATTTCCGTCATAAACTCTACATTGAATCGTAAGAAATCAATGAATTCACAAGCAGAATCAATTTCAGCCTGATGTACATTTTTAGACTGCCCGATCATAGTCGCTGCATTGATTACATCTCTGTACGGACCTGCTAAAAGATCAGCTGCCTTTAAGAAAATAGCGGCACGTTGTTCCCAACCCAGCTCATTCCATTCTTTTTTTGCGGCCAATGCTGCATTGATGGCGTCATCTACATGCTGCATGGTCCCTCTGTGGTAGAATCCGAAATCATGCGCATGATCCTGAGGAGACTGAAGCTGAACTTTATCATCCGTTCTTACTTCCTTTCCGTTGATCACCATTGGGATTTCCGTTTTTTCGGCCCACATTTTCTTGTAGGTAGCGATAAGGCTTTTAACTTCCGGGGAACCCGGTGCATAAGAATTTACTGGTTCGTTGACTGCTAATGGTACTTGCGAAATTGCTTTTGACATATTATGTTGTATTATTTTTTAATTTGCGAATGATACAAATTTACGACATTTATTTGATGTCAATGGTTAATTTTACTTCGCAAGTGAATAGTGAATTTTTAAATCAGATAAGAAATTGACTATGAAATAACTTGACCCTTCACTTATTGACAGTATACCATTACATCTTTTCATTTTCTAATATTTTGAGGACCAGTTTTTCCTCTTGGGTAAGATCCGCCTTGTCATCATTGGCTTCAATATCTTCCAGCTCATCAAGGTACTTTTTAATGGTGTTGTTTTCGTAAAGATTAATAACTAAAGGATGCACGTAATACTTTTTGCACACAGCAACAGTATTGCCGAGGTGAGAAGCTACAATGTCTAAAGCCTCTTTCACCTTCTTTTTATATTGAGTATTATTTTCGGCGTAACCAATTTCTTTAAAAGCAATTAATGCGCTCACGGTTCCGGACCATGTTCTGAAATCTTTAGCCGTAAAGTCTTCCCCGCTGATCTCTTTGATATATTCATTCACCATTCCCGAATCTATGGAATGGCGGTTTCCTTCATCATCATAATACTGGAAAAGCTCTTTTCCGGGGATATCTTTACACTTTTGTACCAATCTCGATAATCGGCGGCTCCTTAAATCGACGTTATGCATAATACCTTTCTTCCCTTTAAAGGAAAAGGTGATTTTCTGTCCGTTGATTTTTACGTGCTTATCCTTAAGAGTAGTTAATCCAAAGGAACCATATAATTTTTCATAGGCATTATTCCCGATGCGGATATTCGTCCGTTGCATCAGGCTTACAATGAGGGCAAGGATTTTTCTTTTTTCGAAATTCCTCAGGGCCAGATCTTTTTCAATTTGCAAACGCATTTGAGGTAAAGCATATCCAAACTGAAGCATCCGGTAAAATTTCGTATGGTTTCTTAAAGCGCTCCATAACGGATGATAACGGTATTGCTTTCTTTTTTTAGCATCCAGTCCTGTAGCCTGAAGATGGCCATTGTCCAAAGCGCATATCCACACGTTTTCCCATGCGGGAGGAATAACCAGCTTATTGATCCGGGATATTTCGTCTTTATTCCTGATCTTTTCTCCGTCTTTATAATAAGAGTATTTTTTTCCTGTTTTCTTCCTTGTGATACCGGCGGTTTCTGCATCGGTAGTATATACAAGATGTACTGCCTTTGCAGAAGCTTCCGGATCATTCATGATTTTGACGATTTTTGAAGGCTTCAGGTGGGAAATGATTTCCAGTTCTGTGTTCTTCTCCATAAGATATGGTTAAGAGTTTCTACCCTTCGAAAAGATGAGAAAAATAATGACTACAACGGCACAGACTAAAAGTATTCCCCACCACATTCCGGCCTCAAAAATGGTCTCCACTGCCTCACAACTGGTTAATAGTAATAAACTGAATATAGTAAAACCGTAAAAATTTAACTTTTTCATGATATTTGTATTTGGCGATTAGTATTACACTCTTTGATGATCAGGCCTCCAGATTGTAATAGATCTTTTGATCTCATCTCCTGAAATGCTTTCATGAAGTGCTTTATACAAAAGTTCTTTAAACTCTTCGTCTTCAGCAAATCTTAAAGCGGCAATCTGGCTGAAGCTTAATTTCTCAACAATGCCGTCCGATCTTTTATTGAAAATCTCAAAATACCGCTGCCTGAATTCAAGGATAACAATACGGTTCTGAATACCCAATGCATAATGCTGTCTGACCATAATGGCCAGATAAAAAAGCAGGAACATAACAATGGAAAATAAAATCCAGACCAGTTTATTCTCAGGATCATTCCAGATATTGTAAATGCCCAGAGCTTCGAGCAAAATCAATAAAGGAAGATAAATAAAATGATGTGGCGGATAATATTTTCTATGATTTTTATAATTCTGCTTTTTCATATAATGAGATATAGCAATAATCTTTCCAAAACCTTATATTATTAATAATAATTACTGTTTTTATGGTTGAAAACAATATAGATTTTCAAATATGTCTTAAAAAATTATCATTTAACTGAGCTTTAGGTTTTGCGGTTAAATTTTTTGTAACTTTCGGTGTTTAAAAATTAGAAAATGACTTCAAAGGAAAAAGTAGCTGCACTTCGCGAAGAAATGCAGAAAAATAATGTTGATGCATTTATAGTATATTCAGCCGATCCGCATATGAGCGAATACCTGCCGGAAGAATGGCAGGAAAGAGCATGGTTGTCAGGATTTTTAGGTTCTGCAGGGTTTGTGGTAGTTACCAAAGACAAAGCCGGGCTTTGGACAGACGGGAGATACTTCACCCAGGCAGCTATTGAACTGGAAGGTTCCGGAATCGATCTTTTCAAAGACGGAATTGAAGGCACCCCTAACTATATCGACTGGATCATTTCTGAAATTCCGGCAGGTGGAAAAGTAGCAGTCAATGCTTTAGCAGCATCCAATGCCAACTGGGAACTACTTTCCCAAAAATTGAACTCAAAAAATATAACGTTAGTGGATCTTCCTCTTTTAAAGGAGGTATGGAAAGAGAGAGGAGCTCCATCCAAGAACCCGATATTCGTACATCCTGTAGAAAGAGCAGGGAAATCAGTAAATGATAAAATTGCAGCGATCCGCCAGAAAATGGAAGATCAGGAAGCTACGGTTCATATCATTTCAAGCCTGGATGATGTAGCCTGGACGTTGAATTTACGCGGAAGTGATGTGGAAAGTAATCCTGTATTTTTAGGCTATATCATCATTACTAAAAATGATGCGATCTTATTTACTGATCTGGAAAAACTGGAAGTAGAGGCAAGAAAACAGCTGGATGATTCATTTGTAAAAATGATGCCGTATGAAGAGTTTTTCAATCATTTGAAAACCTTCAAAAATGAAAAAGTATTGGTTTCTCCGAATAGCAATCAATTAATTTTTGAAACGTTAAAAGCCGATAATCAATTTATCAAAGCTCCTGTTCCGGGAAATCTGATGAAGGCACAGAAAAACGAAGCTGAATTGGAAGGATTCAGAAAAGTAATGGTGAGGGACGGAGTAGCGATGGTGAAATTCCTTTATTGGCTGACTCATCAAGCGGGAAAAGAGGCCATGAATGAATATTCCATCGGAGAGAAATTGAGAGGTTTCCGTGCAGAAGGAGAAAATTTTGTTGGAGAAAGTTTCGGAAGTATTGTAGGATATAAGGATAATGGAGCGATCATGCATTATTCTGCAAAAAGCGAAGGAAGCAAAGAAGTCACTAATGATGCAAGTATCCTGGTAGATTCAGGAGGTCAGTATCTTGAAGGAACTACAGATATTACCAGAACGTTGGCTTTAGGAGCGGTTTCCGAAGAATTTAAAAGAAACTCAACTTTAGTGTTGCAGGGAATGATCCGTTTATCAATGGTAAAATTCCCAAGAGGAACGAAAGGAGTACAACTGGATGCTATCGCAAGACTTCCTCTTTGGATGGAAGGAAAAGATTATAATCATGGAACCGGACACGGAGTAGGAAGCTTTATGAATGTTCATGAAGGCCCGCAGAACATCAGAAAAGATATGAATCCGCAGGAACTGCTTCCGGGAATGGTATGTTCCAATGAACCGGGCTTTTATGTAGAAGGAGAATACGGAATCCGTCATGAAAACCTGATCGCCGTAAAAGAATCGGAAAAAACACCATTCGGAACGTTCTATGAATTTGAAACATTAACGTTCTGTCCGTTCTTTAAGGACACGATTGTGAAGGAGATCCTTTCAGAAAAAGAAATTGAATGGTTAAATGCTTATCATAAAACTTGTGAAGAAAAAATCGGTCCTCATCTGGAAGGCGAGGTTAAAGATTGGTTCCTGCAATTGGTAAGCCCGCTTTAATTAATGAAAAATAAACATAAAACGCCCGGCAACATTTGTTGCCGGGCATTTTTTTATCAGATTACCGTATTTTTACGGATATCGCTTTAGGGATTTTCCTGAAATATTGAAGTGGGGCAGGCTCTATCTTTGTCCTATCAAAAGAACATCATTCATAACTTCATATAACTTAGTAAATTCAAAAGCGGTAAAATCATCTCAGTCCTGAGGTGATTTTATTTTATGCTCTCAATGGACATTCCTTCATGAGTTAACACAAGACTTTCCGTAGCTACCTGAGAATCATTGCTGATCAATACAGGTCCTATGTATTGGGAAGGAAAGCAGTTCTGAAGCTTCCAGATGATTAAAGGATTATGCTGTTCGTCAAGTAATTTGATCACAACGTCCCGTCTTTCCACAGTTCCGAAATATTTCGTTCTGATCCAGTTGAAAAAATCGTTATCTCCCTTTACAATGGTTCTTTTTAAGGTGACATCGGAAAATTTTAATAATCCCGGTGTTTTCATTTCAGAGTCCAGTTTGGAGCTTCCTTCTCTTACGGAAATAACATCAATATGCATGTCTAATCCGGAAACTTCCAGAAAATCGATTCTGTTTCCGCCCCATTCCACCTGGAAATGGTAACGGTTGATAACTTTTGGTGGCATGATTAACAGTTTTTAGTTTATTTAAAGATACTGATTTTTAAATAATTGCTTATTGATAAATGAGGATTGATCAATGTGAAAATCTTTCATCTACAATTTAAAATGTATAATTTTCACATAGACAATCTGTATGACTTTCCACTGCAAAAATTGCCGCTAAAAAACTTACCTTTGCAGTATGAATAACGATACCATTTGCGCACTGGCTACAGCCAATGGAATAGGAGCTCTGGGAATCATAAGAGTTTCGGGAAATGATGCTTTACCGATAGTTCAGAAAAGTTTTCCGACAAAGCAGTTGGAGAAACAAAAATCCCATACCATCCATTACGGGTATTTCATGGATGGGGAAGAGGCGATTGATGAGGTGATGCTTTCCATTTTCCTGGCTCCGAAAAGTTTCACTACTGAAAACTCAGTGGAGATTGCTTTTCACGGTTCGCCGCACATTGGAAAGCGTATCCTTGAAACCCTGATCAAAAACGGGGCGAGAATGGCCAAAGCAGGTGAATTTACGCTTCGTGCTTTCATCAACGGAAGAATAGACCTCTCTCAGGCAGAAGCTATTGCAGATGTGATTGCCTCTGAAAATGAAGCCTCCAGAAAAGTAGCCATCAATCAGCTGAAAGGAGGGATTACCAATGAAATATCGTTATTAAGAACAGATCTCCTGAATTTCGTCTCCCTGATCGAACTGGAGCTTGATTTTGCTGAGGAAGATGTAGAGTTTGCAGACAGAATGGCTTTAACACAGTTATTGAATAAAATTGAGTTGAAATTAAATTCATTAATTGAAAGTTTCCAATACGGAAATGCTATCAAAAACGGAACCGCCGTTGCGATCATCGGAAAACCGAATGCCGGAAAATCCACGTTACTCAATGCTTTATTGAAAGAAGAAAGAGCTATTGTAAGCAATATTGCAGGAACTACGAGAGATACCATCGAAGAGGTTTTGCATATAAAAGGCCATGCTTTCCGTCTGATCGATACCGCAGGATTGCGTGAAACAGCAGATGAAATCGAAGCCATTGGGGTTAAAAAAGCCAAAGAAAAGGTGGAAAATGCCAATATTCTGGTCTATTTGGCAGATGCTGCTACGGAAGATTTTTCAGAAGATATTGAAATGATCCAGTCTTTACTAAGAGATGATCTGAAGCTGATTATTTGCGCAACCAAGATCGATGAAGTAGTTCCAACAAAATATGAAGCGGTAGAAGATATTTTCCGAAAAGCAATTACTACTGATTTTGATTTCATCAGAATTTCTGCGGTTGAAAACCAGAATATCCAGGATCTGAAAAATGAATTGTCTTCTTATGTGGAACAGCTAAAATCCGAAGAAAATAATGTGATTATTACCAATCAACGCCACTTTGAAGCGTTGCAAAAGTCTTTGGATGCAGTTCATAAAGTGAAAGAAGCGATTACGTTTCAAATCTCCACGGAACTATTGGCGTATGAACTTCGTAATGCGTTGGAGCATTTAGGAGAAATTTCCGGGGAAGTGACGAATGATGAGGTGTTGGGGAATATTTTTTCTAAGTTTTGTATCGGGAAATAACCTAGCAAATCAACAACAGCCTATACTCCCCATCTTTCTCCACAGGAGCCCGATGTACACAAGGCAACACTTTTTGTTCAGGATGATCCACTGCTAATCTCCAAAGATGTCCCAATCCTAAATTAACAGGTTCTGCATTGGGTTTGGGGTGATAATGAAGATCAAAGTAGTTCTCCTTTAAGAATGTTTCAAATTCCTCTTCCGGGCCATGGTGTAATGTTTTCAGTTTTTCCCGGATTTCAGGAACCAAAATCTTTTGTACCACCTGATCATTGGAGATGATGTCGCTTGCAGCACCATGGTAAGTACATAAAAAAGTATCAGTACCAATGGGGGAACGATCTACATGGAAGGAATACACATCTGTTGAAATGAAATCGAATTCTTCATCCCGTTCATAACATTTAAGTAAATTGAGAGAAGGAGAAGCTCCGAAATTTGATAATAATTTTATATCATTTAATATAATTTGCCTTGCAATTTTACCTTTTTCGGATAATTGTAGTGATAAAAGATCTTCGGGTGAAACCTCTGTAATGTTTTCTTTTAGCCAGAGCTGAGAGACTATTTCTTCAAAATTTCCATCCAGATTTCTGTACCAGCAAAGTGCATTAGTATTTTCCTGGAAAGGCGTGTCAACCAATTCTGAAAAGGTGTCAACTATTTTGATTTGATCCGTATGAAAAAGCTTGTTGTTCATATTGTTTGAGTAAAAGTGTTTACTCATCTAATTCTAAGCAAAAATACTGAATAAGTCAGAATAGTAAGGTGTTGATGGATGTAAAGTATTAGAAAGTATAATCAGTACTTGGTCATGAGCTCCATAAGCATCAATATAGAGATGATTTTCTTGGAAGATTCATATTCCGGGTTCAGTTGATCCCTTATTTCTCCCAATGCCTTGCTTAGCTTATTGCTTACGGTTTTATTGCTAAGCCCTAAAGCTTCGGCTGTTTCCGGAACAGACATATTTTTCCGGATTCTCATATCATACACCTTTTGCTCTATAGGGGAAAGTTGAGAAACTACTTCATCAATCATGGTAAGTAGAGTGGAAATTTCGTTGTTCTCAAGAATTTCAAAATATTCGGTATCCGTTATTTCCGGATCCGGAAAATCAAACTCGTCGATACTTATCGTAGCAGATATTTTTTTTGAAGTATTGTAATAGTCAATCACCCGGTAATGAAGATAGCGCAATAGATAGCCTTTCGCACTTTCCGATTCATCGGTCTGTATCGTATCCGTATTCTCTAAAACTTTTACCCAAAGATTCTGCAACAGCTCTTCTGAAATCTCTTTATCCCTCGTTCTCGCAAAAACAAAGCTGTAAAGGCTGTCCCAGTAACGCTCATACAATACCATAAAAGCAGGGCGGTCTCCTGATTTTATTTTTTTCAATAATGTGTGATCTGTATAATTCATGATTGGTACCGCAAAATTACTTAAAGCTAAATTAACTTTTTGTGAACTTTAGCCGGGATAAGGTTAATTATTTCTGAAAAATTTTCATGAAAATGAGATCATAATGTTAATAAGTCACTCTATCTGGTTGAAAATAACCGTGAAAGGGTTTTAATATGAATAGAACATTAACTGAAGCGCAGGGAAGTTTTTCATTTTCACAGTCTTATAGATAGTAGCATTTGTGAACTGACAATGAAAAGTATAAAATATAAGCAGATCGAAGCTTTTGTCTTCAAACTTTGGCAAAGAGAAACTTCCGGTGAAAAAATATCCCCAAAAGAAAACCAGGTGTTGGAAGAATGGAGAATCCATATAGAAAAAGAGGTGGACCAAACACATAGAAAAGAATCCAAAGAAAGGGTTTTACAGGCTCTGGAACCTTATTTTGTCCAAACCATACAAAATAACCGATTTCTGGGCTTTACCATTTATCAAATTGCCGCTGTTATCCTGTTACTTATTTCATTAGGAAGTCTGCTTACTTATCATACGTTTTTCAAACCTGATGTTTACACTGCTGTATCCGGAAACAGGAATATTCATTTGGCAGATGGTTCTGTAGTAACATTATTACCCGGAGCAGAACTTACGGTGGAAAAGTCCTTTCCTGCAGAAACTCGTATTGTGGATTTAAAAGGAGATGCTGTTTTCTCAGTGGCAAAATCTAAAATCCATCCTTTTATTGTACGGGCCGAAGGTTTCAGTACAAAAGTATTGGGAACTGTTTTTAAAATTTCACAGTCGGGGGCCAATAAAGCGGTCGATCTTTATGAAGGTAAAGTAGCCGTAACTTCAGCGGGAACTCCTGTTTCTTACCTGAAACCCAATCAGACCTGGACGAATTTCGGACTGGCCCGAACTGCTGCCGTAATCACATTCACTAAAAAATCCGGAAAAAAGATGCCTGAATTGTTGTCTTTAAGCTTTAATGATGTTGCCTTAAAAGAAGTTGCCGAAGTTCTACAGAAAAGCTATGAAATAAAGATCCTGTATCCTAAAGATACGGCCGGGAAAAAAATTACAGCAGATTTTACAGGCGGAAGTGCTGATGAAAATATGGAAGCATTGGCTTTTATCCTGGGTCTGGAAGTACAGAAAGATGATCAAACATACATATTGAAAAAATAAACTCAAAAAGTTATCCAAAATAAATTAGAAGGGAAGATATGAAAAGCTTGAAATGTGGTCTTACAGTAGCAGCGATATTTTTTACGATAACAGTGGAAGCGCAGGAATTGGTACAGAAAGTATCATTTTCCGCCCCCGCGAATAAACCGTTAATCGAGGTTTTGGAGGATTTTGCGGGAAAAAGAGGAATGAGGCTGGCTTATTCGAAAGCAGATATTAAAGATCTCAAAGTAACGTCTGTAAAATGCGAAAATATTTCGGTAAACAATTGCCTGAAAGATATTACCAACGGACTTCCTGTAATTTTCCGCCTGCGTGGGGATCTTATTTCAATAAAATATGACGGTACAGCTGTTTCCGCATCTGGGAATGGCAAGATTTCAGGGAAAATTGTTGATGAGGTGGGAAATCCGGTGATTGGAGCTGAAATTAGCACCGCAAAACAAACAACCGTTACGGATAATAACGGGGATTTTATCATCACTTTGCCTACCGGAATATATACCCTTACCGTAAGAGCTGAAAAGTATAGTACTTTACGGGTAGAAAAATTACCGGTCACCGGTAATGAAACCAATAATGTTTCTTTTGCTTTGAAACCGGTTCAGGATAAAATAGCCGATATTAAGGAGGTTGTTATTACAGGAGTTCGTAAAGCAGATACCCAGGCGGGCTTACTGACGCAGCAGAAAAAAGCGGCACAAATGAGTGACGGGATCTCGGCCGAACAGATATCCAAAACCCCGGATAACGATCTGGGCGGAACGCTAAAGAGAGTGACAGGAGTTACCACCATAGACAATAAATATGTAGTAGTGCGGTCTATGGGAGAACGTTGGAACACTGCAGCGATGGATGGGATCAATCTTCCCAGTACCGAAGCGTACAATCAGAATTTCTCTTTCGATATCATTCCTACGGCTATGGTAGAAAGCGTCATTGTGAGTAAAACGGCTACTCCCGATATGAATGCCAGTTTTGCAGGCGGATATGTAGAAGTAAAAACAAAAGATATCCCTAACGAAAACTTTACAACGGTAAGTGTGGGAACATCCTATAATGATCAGTCGACATTTAAAGAATTCCTGACCCGGGAACGAGGAAAATATGACTATTTCGGATATGATGACGGAACAAGAGATTTTCCCAAAGGGCTTCAGGCATTGAGCTGGACCAACCCTTTGTTTTTTGAGCAATCCAAGAGATTTGTGAATGATAATTTTACAACGTATGCAACTAAGGCAGATTTAGGCTCTAATATACAACTGGCATTAGGAAGAACCTATCGTTTTAAGAACAACAATAAATGGGGCTTTGCAGGTGCCATTATCATAAGAAATGAACAGAATAAGCTGGAAATAGACCATACAGGAAGAGGAAACTGGCTGGATACAACGGAACTTGTCAACAATTGGCAGACCACTGGAGCTGCCCCTGTTAATTTTTATAACTTCAAAAATAAAGGCGCTTCCTATACCTATAATTCTACCCTTGCAGGAATGTTGAATTTTGGGTTACAGCTAGGCAAAAACAGGATTTCCTTCCGTAATTCATACACCCATATTTATGATAATACCCTTACCAGAATTACAGGTTGGAATGAATATACGGGCGGAAGCGGATTGCCAAGTAATGCAGAATTATCCTACAATTATTTTTATAACGGGATCATTCCGGATAATGATCCGGAGCAGATCAAATCTTTAGACAGACCTTATACGGATAATGTTGTTTATCCTGTTTATCAAACCCTTTTGCAAAATAAATTGGAGGGAAATCATAAGATAGGGAATATGGATATCGACTGGTTTGCGGCAAGAACCGGGGTGTCATCCGATACCAAAGATTATACAATGCACCCAA